>NZ_JADYVV010000072.1:0-50830 GCF_020194035.1 Bradyrhizobium sp. BRP56 | reverse complement strand
CCCGTGATCGTCCCCGCATTCGAGACGAAGGCGCCAGCTGCGGTGGAGACCACGCCGGCGCCACCGCCGCCGCCGCCACCACCGCCACCGGCGCCGGGAGAATTTCCGCCAGCACCGCCGTTACCGGCGTTGACTGTCACTCCGCCATTGACGGTCAGGGATGTGCCCGAAAAATACACCCCGGTGCCGCCGCCGCCGCCGCCGGACCCAAAATGAAACCCGTCCGGTCCGGTGTCGCCGGTCACGCCGGTGGTTGGTGTCGTCACGACAGCCGTTCCGGTTAGTGCCGAGCCCGGCGCGCCGCCGTTTCCTCCAGCGTTCTCTCCCGCACCGCCGATCCCGCCGGTGCCGCCGCTGCTGGGGCTGCCAGGCACTTGCACGGTGTCGGCGCCCACCAGGTTGGTGCTGTTGCCGCCGACGCCATTGCCGTTGCCGCCGAAGCCGCCACGCCCGCCGGAGTTGGGACCACCGGCTGCGCTGCACGCCGTGGTGTCGGCCGTGCAGGCCGCCTGGGCGTGAGCCGGCAATGTCAGGCCGGCCGTGCCGAGGATCAGCGCAAGCGGCGAGACCGTGGCGAGGGTGCGAAGATATCTCGCGCGCGACTTCGGATCGAGACGGGCGGTCTGCGCGCCACCGAACTGTCCTACAGCGAAATCCTTCGCCGCGTATTCCCGCATTGTCACCGCATTCCAGCCTTGCCAGACTTAAGATGTCGCCGTTTTCATCGGGCCTGCGCGTGCCAGGCCCTGATGATGTCGCGCGATGTGTCGGAGTCGACACCGTCGACAGATTCCGCAATGGACCACAATCTGGCCACTACCCGAAAGGGTACATCAACGTGCGCGCGTACGATCAGTCGCCAAGCGAGGCATAGCTGCAACAGAGCGGTCCGCAATCGCCGCGAATTGCGCGCAAAATCGAATCAAAGCTGCTGCTCTTCCCGCTAGCGGGAAGAGCGATGGTTGCAACTGTTCGGCTTTCGCGACGAACTCAAAACCGTCGTTAGAACTTCCAGCTGAAGCTGCCCTTCACCGAATGATCCTGCACGCGATCGGCAAGCTGTCCGACATAGGAGATGCCGACGGTTGCCTGTGCGGTGATGCGCAGGTCGAGCCCGCCTTCCACCAGCGCCGCGTTGCGCGCGAGCGGCACGCCGTTCACCGTGAAGCTTGCGCCGGTGCTCTGGAACGCGAGCGCCGCGGTCGGCGAGACATCGCCGAACGCGTATTGCCAGGCGACCGAGGCGCGCGGCGTCAGCCACATGCCGTTGCCGAGCGCAAGATTGCCGGCGAAGCGCGCGCCGACAGTGGAATAGCCGACGTCCTGGTTGCTGCGGCCGCCGAACAGCGCCGCGCTGCCGCCGGTCTCGTTGAAGCTGTCGGTGTCGAGATGCGCCCAGGCGAGGCCGGCGAACGGCTCGAGCGCGACCTTGCCGAGGTTGAAGCCGTAACCGACCTCGCCGAACACCTGTGCTGACGTGGCGTTGTAACGCGCACGCGTGGTGTCGAAGAAATCCGGGAAGATGATCGAGCGGCTGGTGTCGAGCGTGCTGAAGCTGGCGCCGGCGCCGCCGCGCAGGCTGAGCGCGCCGTAGGTCGCGCCGACATAGCCAGCGAGATGCGCGGTGTCGATGTTGGCCGAGCTCGTGCGGTCGCCGATGCGCAACGAGGAATTGGTGTAGCCGCCGGCGATGCCGGCGATCCAGTTCGGCGCAAAGCGATGATCGACGCCGCTGAAGAACCCGGCGAGGTCGCGCGTCATGCCGCTCGCATTGCCGTCGCCGCCGAAGCGGCCCCAGGCGCCGACGCCCTGGGCCCAGAATGCGGTGTCGGGAATCCGCGCGGGCGCGGCGAGCGGCGGCGCCTTGATCGGGAAGCCGGGACGGCTCGCGCCGGCATAGGCGAGGGCGGAGGAGGCCGCCATCGAATCCATCGCCGCCAGCTGCGGACCGCCGGCGCTGAGCGCGGCCATCGGCCCTGCATCGCCGGCAAACGCGGATTGCCGCAACCGGCCGAGCACAGCGTCGCGCAAATAGCGTGAATCGTCGAGCATTGCGGTCTGTGTGCTGGCATGCAACTCGCCCGACAGCGCATCGAACGCCTGCCGTGCGCCGGCGGCGTTCTGATTGAGGATGCTGACCACCAACGGGCTGGTCTGCGCGCTCGCTTCGAGTGCGTTCGACACCGCGAGCTGGTTCGGCGTCTGCGCGACGTCGGGGAAGGTCGTGCTGTTGCGCGCCAAGGTCAGATACACATTGCTCGGATCATAGGTCAGCGACGGGTTCAGGAAGGTAAGGCTGCTGGTGACATCGGCAAAGCTGCCGGTGACGCCGCTGTTCGCGGTGAGGATGGTGTAGGTGGTTTGCGGCGCATAGGTGCCGTTCTGCGCCAGCGCTAGCACGCTGCCGCCGCCGAGTGTCGCCTTGCCGGTGGCGACGATCCTGTCGGACTGGCCGGCGGCATTGGCTTCGACCTGATAGATCGAGCCGGCCGCGAAGCTGACATTGCCCGAGACGTTCAGCATGCCGATCGAATTGCCCGGCGCCACGGTGCCGCCGCTGGCAATGGTGAGGTTGCCGACGGTGCCGTTGCCGCCGAGCGTGCCGCCCGCGTTGACTGAGGTGAGGGACGAGGACGCAATCGAGCCGTTGACGCTGAGCGTGCCGCCGTCGACCGTGGTGGTGCCGGTGTAGGTGCTGTTTGCGGTCAGGATGGTCTTGCCGGCCTCCACCAGCACCGACCCTGCGCCTGATATGGCCGGGTCGAAGCTGTAGTTCGCAGACGTGTGGTTGAAGACGATGCTGCCGGTGCCGGCGCCGAACGTGACGGTCGGCGTGTTCAACGTGCCCGGCGCCGCGGCGGCCTGACCGAGCCCGGCGCCGATGTTGACGGTGCCGGTCGAGCCGGCCTGATTGGCAACACCAAAAAGCGGCGTCGTTACGATGCCGTCGTTCTGGATCGTCAGCGTGCCGCTGCCGGCATCGCCGACAAACAGGGCGAAGCTGTTGGTCCAGGACGAGCCGGAGCCGGTGACCGTGGCCGTGCCTTTCGAGCCGGCGAGGAAGCCGATGTCGCTGCCGATCATGCTGGCCACTGCGCCGTTCCGGATGGTCAGCGTGCCGGTGCCGCCACCTCCGACATTGAGAATGCCGCCATGGGTCCAGGACGACCCGGCGCCGTCGATCGTCACCGTGCCGTTCGAGCCTGCAACGACGCCGATACCGGCAATCCCGCGAGTCGCGCTGGGGGCGGTGGTGACCGTGGCGCCATTTTGAATGTCGAGCGTGCCGGTGCCGGAGTAGCCGACATACAGGAAGTCAGCGCTGCTCAGCGACGAACCGGTGCCGGTGACGACAACGTTGCCGTTGGAGCCCACATTGGAGCCGATGAAGGTCGTGTCGTTGCTGACCGCGCCGCCGTTCTGGATGTTGAGGACGCCGGTGCCGACATAGCCGACATGAAGCTCCTTGCCGACGAGAAGCGATGAACCGGCGCCATCGACGGTTACGTTGCCGTTGGATCCGAAGATATAGCCAAGGTAGGCA
Source organism: Bradyrhizobium sp. BRP56 (assembly GCF_020194035.1). Lineage (NCBI taxonomy): Bacteria > Pseudomonadati > Pseudomonadota > Alphaproteobacteria > Hyphomicrobiales > Nitrobacteraceae > Bradyrhizobium > Bradyrhizobium sp. BRP56. The sequence continues at coordinate 47,286 of NZ_JADYVV010000072.1, read as the reverse complement.
TTTGAGCTGGCGCCGTTGCTCACGACGCCGCGGTTCTCGATGTTCAGCGTGCCGGTGCCGGCGGTGCCGATATAGAGTTCGGCGGAGTTGGTCCAGGACGAGCCGGGGCCGGTGACGGTGACGGTGCCGCTCGAACCGGGGACAAAGCCGAGGCGGCCGTTGCGATCGCTCACGGTGCCGCCAGCCTTGATTGTCAGCGCACCGGTTCCGTTTGCGCCGACAGCGAGATCGTCAGTCATGTTCCAGGACGAGTTGGGTCCGGTGACCGTTGCAGTCCCGCTCGAGCCGGGCAAAGACCCGATCAGGCCGTTGGTACCGGCCACGGTGCCGCCGTTCTGGATCGTCAGCGTGCCGGTGCCGGCTACGCCGACATTGACACCGACACTGAACCACACCGAGCCGAAGCCATCGACCGTCACGGTGCCGTTCGAACCGGCATTGTTTCCGATGAAGCCATTGACGTTGTTCATCGTGCCACCGCCGCTGATCGTCAGCTCGCCGATGGCGTTTTGGCCGATATAGAGGTTAGTGGCCTGCCCCGCGGTCCCCGCGATCGTCGTGGCATGCGGCGAGGTGGTGTCGATCACCGCATTGTTGGCGGAGGCCGGAAGGGTGTTCGGGAGCCAGTTGGTCGGGTCGGTCCAGGTCGACGAGTTGGCGCCGGTCCAGACGATGTCCGCCGCATGGGACGGTACCGGCGTTACCGTGAGCAGCGCGAGCGCGACCAGCGATGTCGTGCCCAGCAGCGCGCCGCGGAATAATGCTTGCTGGTGCTGCGCGCGCAGTCTCGCTTCAAAGCAACCGTTACGTGTATCTTCGAGCTGTCCTACAGCGGGACGTTCCGCTGCGTCTTCCAATGGGGTCACCGCATTCAGTCCCGATAGTAGCTCGAATTGTTGCAACTTTCGCCGGGCCATGCGTGTTGCTGCCCCAGACGACGTCGCGCGATGTGTCGGACTCGACACAGCGCAGAGATTCCGTATTCGAATGCGATCTGGCCATTACCCTAAGGGGTATACCAACGCGCGCACGAACGATAAGACGGCGAGCGAGGCTTTGCTGCAACATGTGGGCACGTCGTGACGTTGCAGCGATCGCCAAAAAATCAAATCAAACCTGGTCGATCAGAATCCCATGCAACGGGACAGCACACTCGACGACGAAATCATTCGTCTCTACGAATCCGAGTCCAACCTGCACACGCTGCCTGGTGTGCTGTTCGCCGGCGTCGGCCGCCTGGTCGATGCGGAGGTGGTGAGCTTCACCGAGTTCCATCGTCCGAGCTGGGATTTCCGGTCGTTGATTTCGGTCGGCGACGATCCGGAGGTTCGTGCCCGCGGCATGCAGGCGTTTGCGAAGCACATGCACTCGCATCCGTTCTGGCAGCACGATCCGGCGTTCTATGGCGAACGCGCGCTGCGCGAGTCGGATTTCTTCAGCGACGAGGAATTCGTCGAGCTGCCGATTGCCAAGGAGGTGTTCCTGCCGTCGGGGGCGCGGCGGATCATGGGGATCGCGTTCGAGCACGCCGGTTATGTGGTCACCGTTGTCGGGCATCGCGTGGTGGGACGGCCGGCGTTCAGCGACGAGGAGCGCGACCGGATGCAGGGTTTTCGTCCGCACATCCTACGCGGCTACCGCCAGGCGCAGGAGCGAACGCTGGCGGCGCTGACACCGAGCGACCGCCTGCGTCTGGCATTTCCCGCGCTGACGCCGCGCCAGGTCGAGGTGGCGTCGTGGATCGCCCAGGGCAAGTCGAACGAGGAGATCGCTGCTATCCTCGGCGTCGGGCTCGATGCCGTGAAGGCGCACGTCAAGGCGATCAACAGCAAGATCGATTCCGACAGCCGGCGCGCCGCGATCGTCATCGCCCACACCACGCCGCCCTTCGCCGATCTGCCGCCGCTGTGGAAGCTCGGCGTGGAAGGCTGAGGGCGGGCGGCGAGTTCATAAAAGAAGGCCGCCCAAATGCGGCGGCCTTCCCATGCAGCCGCGAACGTTCAGCGTGCCCGGCGAGACCAGCGTCACCGAGCTCTCATAGGTCTTGCCGTCGTCGGCGTTGTAGATCCGGCCGGCCCATTTGTTCGGGCCGGCGGGCTGCATGTTGATGAACAGCGACATGCCTATGACCGGTCGGGTGCGCTGCGCGCGATCGGCATTCTTGTCGTCGAGCTGCGGCTTGCCGGTGGCCTTGTCTGTCGGCTCCTTCAACCAGACGACGCGGCCGCACAGCGCGCTGCCGCAGCGCTGGACCTTGATCCTGGCGTCGCCGGATTGGGTCAGCCAGACGCCGGCCGGATCGGTGGCCTTGTCGATCGCCTTGGCGGCATCGGCGGGACTGCCGAGCAGCGGGATGTGGAACGCGGCCACGATCAGGCGGCGCGTGAGGTGAGCGTGGATCAATTGCTTCAGGGCCTTGCGCAGGCCGTTTTGGTCTGGGAATACCGTCATCATCCACCTTCTTCATGAAAAATTTCATGATAAACATGAAATAAATCACGTTTAAGGTTGAGTCAATGACATTGCCTAGGCATGATGCAATTCGGCCGTACCGGCTTTTGGCAAAGAATTTTTTGGATGGGTGCGATGGGGAAATCGGTTCGTGAGCAGCGCCAGCTCTGGTTTCGCAGGCTCGATCGGGCGTTCTGGTTGATCTGGGCGGCGTTGCCGGTGGTGCTGTGGCTGGCCTATTACCGCACCACCACGGCGTCGGCGACGATCGCCGAGAGCCTGATCGGCGAGCAGGCGAAGTGCGCCAGCATCGTCGCCAACCCGCTCACCATGTCCGCCAAGGGCCAGGTGCTGTTCTGGTCGCTGTTCGCGCTTGGGGTATCGTTTTACGCCGTGCTGATCGGCATCCTACATCGCATGGTGAACCGATTCGCCAACGGACGGATCTTCGTGTCCGAAACGCTGCAGGGTGTCTGGTGGATGGGGATCTTCCTGGTGGTCTGGCCGTTTGTGGATACGATCACGACCATCGCGGTGACCTATGCGCTGTATCAGCTTGGCGACATCAAGTTCTTCCTGCCGAGCTACGGCGTCGACGTCGGCACCGTCGCAGGCGGCGTGTTCCTGATGGCGCTGAAATTCGTGATCGAGCAGGCCATCCTGTTGCAGTCCGAAAACGATCTGACGATCTGAGGGTGATGCTTGTGCCCATCGTGGTGAACCTCGATGTCATGCTCGCAAAGCGCAAGCGCCGCCTCGGAGACCTCGCGGACGCGATCGGCATTTCGATCCAGAACCTGTCGATCCTGAAGACCGGCAAGGCGAAGGCGATGCGCTTCTCGACGCTGTCGGCAATCTGCCGCGAGCTGGACTGCCGGCCGGGCGATATCCTGGAATATGTGCCGGGCGACGAGGGCGGTGACGGCGAGAGCGGCGAGGGTGGTTGATCCGGCGTGCGATTGATTACCACGTAGAGTCGTCTCGCTCGCCCGAGATATGTTTGCTGCGTGAGGCCGTCGCACCGCACATTGATCTGAATCAATGTCCGCTCACCGCCGCTACTTAGGTTGATGTCCAAGGCAGCGGCCCGGATGCCGTCCCCCCAACGTCCCAAGCGAGAGACACGATCATGGCGGTCGCAGACGGCGACGCAGATGCACGGCGTCGCCGAACGCGAATGGAAATCTTCGCCTTCCTGTTCCTGACCGCCATCCTGATGCCGGGGCTCGCGGTCGCGACTGTGGGGTCATACGGACTCGCGATCTGGATCTACCAAATGGTGGCCGGCCCTCCCGGTCCGCCCCCACCGCACTGACAGGGAGAGACATCGTTGTGCGCAAGACCGCGATCAATCGCCGTATGTTGATTACCGGCCGCGCCTTGACAGCGGAGCGCGTCGTGGCGCCCCCGGGGGGCGAGATCGCCAGCATCCTGGTGCAGGCCCGCCCCGAGAGCCTTGATGCGGTCGAAGCCGACATCCTCGCCGTTTCCGGCTGCGAGATTTTCGGCCGCGACCCCAGAGGCAAGCTCGTCGTGGTGGTCGATGCACCCGATGCCGGTGCGCTCGGCGCGACGTTGAACACGATCGCTCTGTTACCGCACGTCCATTCCGCCTCGCTGGTGTTTCACGCCATCGACGTCTGCTGAAGTGCCGGGAGGCAAGCCATGACCGAAACCAAGCTCGACCGCCGCCAGATGCTGAAGCTGGAGGCCGCCGCGATCGCCGCTGCGGCCGGCGGAATGCCAGTTGCGTCGGTCGCGGCAAACCTCGTCACTGACCGTGATGCCAGCGAACTCGACTGGAACAAGGCTCCCTGCCGCTTCTGCGGCACCGGCTGCAGCGTCATGGTGGCAACCAAGGACAATCGCGTCGTTGCCACCCACGGCGATATCAAGGCCGAGGTAAATCGCGGCCTCAACTGCGTGAAGGGCTACTTCCTCTCCAAAATCATGTACGGCCACGATCGCCTGACGCAGCCGATGCTGCGCAAGACGAACGGCAAGTACGACAAGAACGGAGACTTCACCCCGGTCTCGTGGGACGAGGCGTTCGACATCATGGCCGAGAAGTTCAAGGCGGCGCTGAAGCAGCGCGGGCCGAGCGGCATCGGCATGTTCGGCTCCGGCCAATGGACGGTCTGGGAGGGCTATGCGGCTTCAAAACTGTTCAAGGCCGGCTTTCGCTCCAACAACATCGATCCCAACGCGCGCCACTGCATGGCCTCAGCCGTGGTCGGCATGATGCGCACCTTCGGCATGGACGAACCGGCCGGCTGCTACGACGACATCGAGGCCACCGATGCCTTCGTGTTGTGGGGCTCCAACATGGCGGAGATGCACCCGATTCTGTGGACGCGGGTGACCGACCGCAGGCTTTCGGCGGCGCATGTGCGGGTCGCCGTGCTTTCGACCTTCGAGCACCGATCGTTCGACCTTGCCGACATCGGGATCGTGTTCACGCCGCACTCCGATCTCTACATCCTCAATGCGATCGCCAATCACATCATCAAGACCGGGCGCGTGAACAAGGATTTCGTCACCGCGCATACCGTGTTCAAGCGCGGCCAGACCGACATCGGCTACGGCCTGAGACCCGATCATCCGCTGCAGAAGAAGGCGACGGGCGCGGCCAAGGCCAACGATGCCACCGATATGAGCTATGACGACTACGTCAAATTCCTCGCCGACTACACGTTGGAAAAGGCGGCGAAGATGTCGGGCGTTCCGCTCAATCGCCTGGAGGCGCTGGCCGAGCTCTACGCCGACCCGAAGACCAAGGTTGTCAGCTTTTGGACCATGGGTTTCAACCAGCACACCCGCGGCGTCTGGTGCAACAATCTGGTCTATAATCTTCACCTTCTGACCGGGAAGATCGCGGAGCCCGGCAACAGCCCGTTTTCGCTAACCGGGCAGCCCTCGGCCTGCGGTACCGCACGCGAGGTGGGGACCTTCTCGCACCGCCTCCCGGCAGACATGGTCGTCACCAACAAGGCGCATCGCGACAAGGCGGAGGAGATCTGGAAGCTGCCGGAAGGCACGATTCCGGACAAGCCGGGCTATCACGCGGTGTTGCAAAGCCGGATGCTGAAGGACGGTCTGCTCAACGCCTACTGGGTGCAGGTCAACAACAATCTGCAGGCCGGTCCCAACATCAACGAGGAAACCTATCCCGGTTTCCGCAACCCCGACAATTTCATCGTCGTTTCGGAAGTCTATCCGACCGTCACCGCGCTCGGCGCCGACCTGATCTTGCCGACCGCGATGTGGGTGGAAAAGGAAGGCGCCTACGGCAATGCCGAGCGGCGCACCCAGTTCTGGCACCAGCTCGTCACCGCGCCGGGCGAGTCGCGTTCCGACCTCTGGCAACTGATGGAATTTTCCAAGCGTTTCAAGATCGAGGAGGTCTGGCCGGAAGAGTTGCTGGCGAAGAAGCCGGAGTATCGTGGCAAGACGCTGTTCGACGTGCTGTATCGCAACGGCCAGGTCGACAAGTTTCCAGTCTCCGACATCGCGTCGGGCTACGCCAACGACGAATCGAAGGCGTTCGGCTTCTATGTCCAGAAAGGGCTGTTCGAGGAATACGCCAGCTTCGGCCGCGGACACGGCCACGATCTCGCGCCGTTCGATGCCTATCACGGCGAGCGCGGGCTGCGCTGGCCCGTCGTGAACGGCAAGGAGACGAAGTGGCGCTTCCGCGAGGGCTCGGATCCGTATGTCGGGCAGGGCAGAGGCGTGCAGTTCTACGGTTTTGCCGATGGCAAGGCGCGCATCTTTGCGCTTCCCTACGAACCGCCGGCGGAATCGCCCGATAGCGAATACCCCTTGTGGCTTTCCACCGGCCGGGTGCTGGAGCATTGGCACTCCGGCACCATGACCCGCCGCGTGCCCGAACTCTATCGCGCGTTTCCCGAGGCCGTCTGCTTCATGCATCCGGATGATGCGCAGGAGGCCAAGCTGCGACGCGGTGACGAGGTCAAGGTGATCTCTCGCCGCGGGTTCATCCGGGCGCGGCTGGAGACCCGCGGCCGCGACCGGCCGCCGCGAGGTCTGGTGTTCGTCCCCTGGTTCGACGAGTCGAAGCTGATCAACAAGGTGACGCTCGACGCCACCGATCCGCTTTCGCTGCAGACCGATTTCAAGAAATGCGCCGTGCGCATCGAGAAGGTGCTGCCGTCATGATCAGGGACCTGCGCGTCGTTCTGCTCGTCCTGGCGATAGGGGCCGGCACCGGCACATTGGCGGCGCAATCGCTCGATTCCGGGCTGCGGGGGCCGACGCCGCTCGATAATGAAGGCCCGGCTCCGCCGATGATGCCGACGCGCAACACGTCCGAGCGGGAGGTCAGGAACTATCCCGAGCAGCCGCCGGTGATTCCGCATTCGATCGACGGCTACCAGATCGATCTGAACAGCAACAAATGCCTGTCCTGTCACGCGCGCGCCCGCACCGGCGAGTCGCAGGCGCCGATGGTCTCGATTACTCATTTCATGGATCGCGACGGCCAGTTTCTTGCGTCGATCTCGCCGCGCCGTTTTTTCTGCACTGAATGTCACGTACCGCAGAGCGTGAGCAATCCGCCCATCAGCAACGACTTCGTCGACATCGACACCATGCTGAGCCGCGCGGGTCCGGGCGGCCGTCGATGAAGGCGGCCGACCCCCAAGCCTCGAAGGAGGGGCTCTTCCGACGCGCATGGGCCTTCGCGCGCGAGCTGTGGGACGTGCTGGTGCGGCCGAGCACGGTGTTTGGGCTCGGCGTGCTGGTGATCGCGGGCTTCGTCGCCGGGGTGATTTTCTGGGGCGGGTTCAATACCGCGCTCGAATTGACCAACACCGAGAAATTCTGCACCGGCTGCCACGAGATGCGCGAAAACGTGTTTGCGGAACTGAAGTCGACCATCCATTTCACCAATCGCTCCGGCGTCCGCGCCACCTGCCCGGACTGTCACGTTCCGCACAACTGGACCGACAAGATCGCACGCAAGATGCAGGCCTCCAAGGAGGTGTGGGGCCACCTGTTCGGTGTCATCGACACCCGCGACAAGTTTGTCGACAAGCGGCTCGAGCTCGCGCTGCATGAGTGGGCGCGTTTCAAGGCCAACGATTCACTCGAATGCCGCAACTGTCACAGCGCGGAATCGATGGATATCACCAAGCAGTCACCGCGCGCGTCGGTGGCGCACCAGCGCTTCCTGTTTACCGGCGAGAAGACCTGCATCGATTGCCACAAGGGCATTGCACATCACTTACCCGACATGCGTGGAGTTCCAGGCTGGCAATGAGCGCCGACTTTCGCCGGGGACCTTGATCTCGCCACGACGGCGGAACTGACGACCGGCCGGAACGAAAATGGCCGCGGTTGCCCGCGGCCATTCGTGTTTCTGCTTGAGTGCGACCCTTACTCGGCCGCCTGCTTGCGCGGCGGGTCGAGCGCGCCGGAGTCGTGGATCTCGGCGACCTGGTGATCGGAGAAGCCGAGCACCTCGCGCAGGATCTCGTCGGTGTGCTCGCCGAGCAGCGGCGAGCGCTGAACGTCGCTCGGCGAATCCGACAGCTTGATCGGGTTGCCGACCGAGACGTACTTGCCGCGGGTCGGGTGATCGACCTCGACCACGGTGCCGGTCGCGCGCAGCGACTGGTCTTCGGCGATCTCCTTCATCGACAGGATCGGACCGCACGGGATGTCGTCCTTGTTGAGGATCTCCATCGCCTCGAACTTGGTCTTGGTCATCGTCCACCGCTCGATGCGGGCGAAGATCTCGTTGAGGCGCGGCAGGCGGGCCGGCGGCTTGGCGTAGTTCGGATCGGTCTTCCAGGTCGGCTCGCCGATCACGTCGCAGATCTTCTCCCAGACCGGGGCCTGGGTGATGAAGTAGATGTAGGCGTTCGGGTCGGTCTCCCAGCCCTTGCACTTCAGGATGCGGCCGGGCTGGCCGCCGCCGGAATCGTTGCCGGCGCGCGGCACGGCATCGCCGAACGGAATGCCTTCGCCGAACTGGCTGTATTCCTTCAGCGGACCGTGGGCGAGGCGCTGCTGGTCGCGCAGCTTGACGCGGGCAAGGTTGAGCACGCCGTCCTGCATCGCGGCGGTGACGCGCTGGCCCTTGCCGGAGTGGGTGCGATGGTACAGCGCGGTGACGATGCCGAGTGCGAGATGCAACCCGGTGCCGCTGTCGCCGATCTGCGCGCCGGTGACCAGCGGCAGGCCGTCGCGGAAGCCGGTGGTCGAGGCGGCACCGCCGGTGCACTGCGCGACGTTCTCGTAGACCTTGCAGTCTTCATACGGGCCCGGGCCGAAGCCCTTGATCGAGGCGACGATCATCTTCGGGTTGATGGCCTGGATCTTCTCCCAGGGGAAGCCCATGCGATCGAGCACGCCGGGGCCGAAGTTTTCGACCAGCACGTCGCACTGCTTGATCAGCGCGGTCAACACTTCCTTGCCCTTCGGGTTCTTGGTGTCGAGCGTGATCGAGCGCTTGTTGTGATTCAGCATGGTGAAATACAGGCTGTCCACGTTCGGGATGTCCTGCAGCTGGCCGCGCGTGATGTCGCCGACGCCGGGACGCTCGACCTTGATCACGTCGGCGCCGAACCAGGCCAGCAATTGCGTGCAGGTCGGACCCGACTGGACGTGGGTGAAATCGAGAATGCGAACGCCCTTCAGCGCCTTGGTCATAATGTTTGCTCCGTACTCTATATGCCCCTGCACCCGCAGGGAGTGATGGGTTAGGGGTTACTTCTTCTTCTGCAGAACGCTTTGCGGATTGAGGTTGCCGATGCGGCCGCTCTCCGAGCCCGCCGCCGGATCGATCACCGCGTTGATCAGCGTCGGCTTGCCGGAATCCAGCGCCGCATTGACGGCGCGCTTCAACTCGTCCGGCGAGGTGGCGTTGACGCCGACGCCGCCGAAGGCTTCCATCATCTTGTCGTAGCGCGAGCCCTTGACGAACACGGTGGTCGCCGGATCGTCGCCGGCGCTGTTGACGTCGGTGCCGCGATAGATGCCGTCATTGTTGAAGATCACGACGCAGATCGGCAGCTTGTAGCGGCAGATGGTCTCGACCTCCATGCCCGAGAACCCGAACGCGCTGTCGCCTTCGACCGCGAGCACGGGCAGGCCGGTCTCGACCGCAGCGGCGATCGAATAGCCCATGCCGATGCCCATCACGCCCCAGGTGCCGACGTCGAGCCGCTTGCGCGGCTTGTGCATGTCGACGACGCCGCGGGCGAGGTCGAGCGTGTTGGCGCCTTCGTTGACGAAGATGGTGTCCGGACGTTCCGCGATGATGGCGCGCAGCGCGCCGAGCGCGCCGTGGTAATCCATCGGCGAAGCGTTGCTCATCAGCTTCGGCGCCATCTTGGCGACGTTGTCGTCGCGCTTCTTGGCGATGGTCGAAAGCCAGTCGGACGGCGCCGCGGTCCAGTTCGCGCCCATGGCGTCGAGGAATGCCGACACGCAGGAGCCGATATCGCCGACCACGGGGGCGACGATCTCGACGTTGGAATCCATTTCCTTCGGCTCGATGTCGACCTGGATGAACTTCTTCGGGGCTTCACCCCAGGTCTTGCCCTTGCCATGCGAGAGCAGCCAGTTGAGGCGGGCGCCGATCAGCATCACGACGTCGGCTTCCTTCAGCACCGTCGAGCGCGCCGCACCGGCGCATTGCGGATGCAGATCGGGCAACAGGCCCTTGGCCATGCTCATCGGCAGGAACGGCACGCCGCTCTTCTCGACGAAATTCTTGATCGCCTCGTCGGCCTGCGCGTAGGCCGCGCCCTTGCCGAGGATGATCAGCGGGCGTTTTGCGCTCTTCAGGACGTCCAGCGCGCGCTTGACCGAAGACGGGGAGGGGATCTGCTCGGGCGCGGCGTCGATCACCTTGACCAGCGACTTCTGACCGGCGTCGGCGTTCATCACCTGCGAGAACAGCTTTGCGGGCAGGTCGAGATAGACGCCGCCCGGACGGCCCGACACCGCGGCGCGGATCGCGCGCGCGAGGCCGATGCCGATGTCCTGGGCGTGCAGTACGCGGAACGCGGCCTTGCACAGCGGCTTGGCGATCGCGAGCTGGTCCATCTCTTCATAGTCTCCCTGCTGCAGGTCGACGATCTCGCGCTCGGACGAGCCCGAGACCAGGATCATCGGGAAGCAGTTGGTGGTGGCGTGGGCGAGCGCGGTGAGGCCGTTGAGGAAGCCGGGCGCGGACACCGTGAGGCAGACGCCGGGCCGCTTGGTCAGGAAGCCGGCGATCGAAGCCGCATAGCCGGCATTCTGCTCGTGGCGGAACGAGAGCACACGAATGCCCGCCGCCTGGGCCATGCGGCCCAGGTCCGTGATCGGGATACCCGGCACACCATAGATGGTGTCGATGCCGTTGAGCTTGAGCGCATCGATGACGAGATGGAAGCCATCGGTCAGTTCTTGCTCGGTGCCCGGTGCCTCGGACTTCGTAGCGGTGTTCAGCATCGGCATCGTCTCCCTGATCGTTCTTTGTTCGGACGATCTGATTGTCGTCTGAAGCGGGTGTGGACTCTCAAACTTAAGTGAACGGTTCTCTACGTGAATAACTCTTGGCCGTGCGCCTCGACATAGGCCGCAAGCCCAAGCGTGTGGTCGCGTGCGCGCTTCTCGGCGAGCTCGGTGTCGCGCGCTTCCAGCGCCTCGATGATCCCGAGATGCTCGGGCAGCGAGGTCGCGGTGCGGTCCTTGCGGCCGATCGTAAGCTGGCGATAGCCGCGCACATGCAGCAGCAGGTCATTGGTGAGGTCGACCAGAACAGGCGATTCCGACAGCGAGATCAGCGCCTGGTGGAAGGCGATGTTGGCCTTGGAATATTCCTCGACGTGATCCTGCGGCAGGCGATCGTCGCTGAAGTCCTTGAAGAAGTCGCGCAGCGCCGAGATGTCCTTCTTGCGCGCGGTGGTCGTGATCAGGCGCGCCGCCATGCTCTCCAGCGCCGCCCAGGCGCGGATCATGTCGACGATCTCCGCCTTGGTGCGGCGGACCACGACGATGCCGCGGCGCGGCACGGTTTTCACGAATCCGTCCTGCTCGAGCATCGCGATCGCTTCGCGGATCGGCGTGCGGCTGACGCCGAGGCGCTCGGACAGTGCGCGCTCGTCGAGCATCACCGGCTCCGGCGTCGCGTAGATGTCCATCTTCAGGATCGCTTCCTTCAAGGCTTCATAGGCCTTGTTCTTGAAGCTCGTCTCCGGCGCGATCCGGACGATGGCGATATCTGTGTCAGCCATGGTGGGCGACGCCTTGGTCTGTTTCGGTTCTGGCACGACTCGTCTCCTCCTCTTGGAGACGTCTTCTTAGCAGAAGAAATTACCTTAGATTTTTGGCATGCCAAATACCAGAATGTCAAGCTGCCTATATTTTTCGATCTTTTTGGACCTCGACCGACCTTGACAATTGCGTTTTTGGCATACCAAATGCCACGAAATCTGTCCCAGGAGGAAGCCAATGTCAAATTCGAAGGATGCGGTCCGCAAAATTCTCGATGCGGTCAAGGCCGACAAGCGCACGAGCCTCACCGCGCCTGAAGGCAAGGTGGTGTGCGACGCCTACGGCATTCCGGTGCCGAAAGAGGGTGTCGCCAAGTCGGCGGCCGAGGCCGCCCGCATCGCCTCCGACATGGGCTTCCCGGTCGTGATGAAGATCGTCTCGCCCGATATCCTCCACAAGACCGAGGCCGGCGGCGTGGTGGTCGGCGTCAAGAGCGCCGCCGAGGCCGAGAAGAGCTACGAGACGATTCTCGCCAACGCCAGGAAGTACAAGGCCGACGCCAAGATCGAGGGCATCCAGGTCCAGCAGATGCTGGGTGGCGGCACCGAGGTGATCGTCGGCTCGATCACCGACGGATCGTTCGGCAAGCTGGTCGCCTTCGGTCTCGGCGGGGTGCTGGTCGAGATCCTCAAGGACATCACCTTCCGCCTCGCGCCCGCGACCAAGGACGATGCGCTGTCGATGCTCGACGGCATCCAGGCGCATGAGATGCTGAAGGGCGTGCGCGGCGGCGATCCGGTCAATCGCGAGGCGCTCGCCGACGTCATCGTCAAGGTGTCGCAGCTGGTCAGCGATTTCCCCGAGATCGTCGAGCTCGACCTCAACCCGGTGTTCGCCACCAGCAAGAACGCGATCGCGGCCGACGTCCGCATCGTCGTCGACTTCAACTACAAGCCGCGCCCGGCGCCGCGTCCGACCGAAGAGATCGTCGCCGCGATGAACCGAATCATGCAGCCGAAGGGCGTTGCTGTGATCGGCGCCTCCGCCGAGGACGGCAAGATCGGCAACTCCGTGATGAAGAACCTCATCAACGGCGGCTACAAGGGCGAGATCTATCCGATCCACCCCAAGGCCGACGAGATCCTCGGCTACAAGGCCTACAAGAGCGTCAAGGACGTGCCCGGCGTGATCGACACGGCGGTGTTCGCGATCCCGGCGAAATTCGTCGCCGGCGCGCTCGCCGAATGCGGCGAGAAGAAAATCCCCGGCGCGGTGCTGATTCCCTCGGGCTTTGCCGAGGCCGGCGCGCCGGAATTGCAGGCCGAGATCGTCGAGGTCGGCAAGAAGTACAATATCCGCCTGATGGGGCCGAACATCTACGGCTTCTATTATACGCCGGCCAATCTGTGCGCCACGTTCTGCACCGCCTATGACGTCAAGGGCCACGCCGCGCTGTCGTCGCAGTCGGGCGGCATCGGCATGGCGATCATCGGCTTCTCGCGCTCGGCCAAGATGGGCGTTTCGGCGATCGTCGGCCTCGGCAACAAGTCCGACATCGACGAGGACGATCTGCTCGCCTTCTTCGAGCAGGATCCCAACACCAACCTGATCGCGCAGCACTGCGAGGACCTGAAGGACGGCCGCGCCTTCGCGGAGGCCGCCAAGCGTGTCTCCAAGACGAAGCCGGTGGTCGTGCTCAAGGCCGGCCGCACTTCGGCTGGTGCGAAGGCGGCCTCGTCGCATACCGGCGCGCTCGCCGGCAACGACAAGATCTACGAGGACGTGTTCAAGCAGTCGGGCGTGATCCGCGCCCGCAGCCTGCGGCAGCTGCTCGAATTCGCCCGCGGCGTGCCGGTGCTGCCGACGCCGAAGGGCGAGAACGTGCTGATCATCACCGGCGCCGGCGGCTCCGGCGTGCTGCTCTCCGACTCCGTGGTCGACAACGGCCTGTCGCTGATGCGGATGCCGCCGGATCTCGATGCGGCGTTCCGCAAGTTCATCCCGCCGTTCGGCGCGGCCGGAAATCCTGTGGATATCACCGGTGGCGAGCCGCCGATCACCTACGTCAACACCGTGAAGCTCGGCCTGTCGGATGAGCGCATCCACGCGCTGATCCTCGGCTACTGGCACACCATCGTGACGCCGCCGATGGTGTTCGCGCGCAACATGGTCGAGGTGAAGAAGGAGATGGAGGCCAAGGGCTTCGTCAAGCCGATCGTCGCCTCGCTCGCCGGCGACGTCGAGGTCGAGGAAGCCGCCGAATATCTCTACCAGAACGGCATCCCGGCCTACGCCTATTCGACCGAACTCCCGGTCGAGGTGCTCGGCGCCAAGTACAAGTGGGCGCGCGGCGCGGGCCTGCTCTGACCTTCTGAATCTGTCGAATACTACAGGCCGCCCCGGACATCATCCGGGGCGGCCTTTTTCTTATTGGCCGTTCTCGAGACCCTCCCAGGCTTTCGTGATCGGTCCTGAGCGGGTTCCGCGCACCATCTGCTTTTCCGGACCCGCGCGCGGCTGGCGAAGCTTGCCTTTCGCATCTGATGTGCTACTGATATATCAGATCAAGACGGAGGGACCCCACGATGGAGTTGGCTGCAACAGGGATGACCGACCGCCAGCGCAAATATCGCGCGACCTATCGCGAGCGCGTGGTGGGCTGGTACAATGGCTGGCTGCATGTCGTGCTGATCTACACGATCGGCTTCACGGCGCTGTACGTCTATCTCGCCAATGTGCACGACGTGAGGTGGTGGGAATACCTCACCATTCCCGTGGTCTTCCTGATCGCAAACTTCTTCGAATGGGCGGTGCACCGCTTCGTCATGCACCGGCCCTCGAATGTGCCCTTGCTGCGCGCGGTCTACAGCCGCCACACGCTGATGCACCATCAATTCTTCACCGAGGAGGAGATGCGCTTTGCCGATCATCACGACTGGCGCGTCACTTTCTTTCCGCCCTATGCGCTGGTGGTGTTTACCCTGATGTCGATCCTGCCGGCGATCGTCGCGGGCCTTGTGATCTCGGCCAACACCGGCTGGCTGCTGATCACCACGACGACCTCGATGTACCTGATCTACGAGTTCATGCACTTCTGCTGCCACGTCGAGGAAAATGCCTTCGTGCGCAACATGCCGTTCGTCAACACCATTCGCCGGCATCATACCGCCCATCACAACCAGTCGATCATGATGGAGCGGAACATGAACCTGACCTTCCCGGTGATGGACTATGTGTTCGGCACCTCCGACCTCAATCGCGGCCTGCTTGGCCACATCTTCAACGGCTACAGCACGCGCTACGTGAAGACCGACATGCGCCGCACGACGCGGACGCCGCGGGTCGTGGCGAAGGAGCAATCGGTGCCGCATGCCGCAGCTTGAACCCAATCTCGCAGGCCTCACCTGGTTCGGCCTGCTGTGGAGCGTGTGCTGCATCGGCTTCCTGCAACTGGCCGGCATGTACCCGCTGCGCGGGCGCGCCGTTCTGCCGGTGACGATGACGACCGCACTATGGGTGGTGCTGCTCGCCGGCACGCTGGCATTCGCGCTGGCCGAATTGCGCTGGACCACAATCGTTGTCGTCGGCGGCGTGCTGTTCTTGTTTTTGCCCGGGCTGTTTCAGGCGCTGCCGGAATGGTGGCGCGACGGACGGGCGGGATTGCGGCTGTCCTGTTGCGCCATGATCGTAGCGCTCGCGCTGCTGGTCCGCGTGGCGGCGCCGTCGTTTCACAACTGGATGACGTGAAGGGAGGTCTCGATGCCAAGCCACATCAAACTCATGCTGTCGCTGGCGTGCCTCGCCACGGCGGCCTGCGGATACTTTTTCATGGTCTATCTGGGCCAGCAGGGACCGAGCTATGCGGTCGCCTTCCTCGGCGTGTTCGCCACGGTCGCGATGTGGATCTTCCCCGAGGTCGTCAAGAAGGACCTCAAGATGCGTCCGCCGGGATCCTGACCGAGCTCCTGATATGATGCTGCAGCACAGGGAGGATCCGATGGCGAGCTATACCGGGGACCGCACCATCGACGGCATTTCGGTGCTGGTCGACGGCAAGCCGCTGTCACCGCATTACGACCAGCTTCGTCTCACCGAGCACGGGTTTGAATGGAGCTACGAAGGGCCCGAGCCGGCACAACTGGCCTTCGCGCTGCTCTATGACCATCTGCACGATGCCGCTGCCGCGAAAGCGCTGCACAAGCCGTTCATGCGGCGCGTCGTCGCCAATTTCGACAATGAATGGGAGCTCTCCTCGTCCGATCTCGACGAAGCGGTTGCGGCGCTGCGCTCCGGACAGACGGCCTGAGCCCGTGCCGATGTCCCCGGCAGAGATTTCTTGAGATGACCCTGACCTGTCGCGCCGCGGTGCTGCATCGAAGCGGAACGCCGCTCTCCGTCGAGCGCGTATCGCTTGCGCAGCCGATGCCGACCGACGTTGTGGTGAAGGTGCGCGCCGCGGGGCTCTGCCACACCGATCTGGAGGTGATCGACGGATCGTTGCGCTATCCCTTGCCGATGATCCTCGGGCACGAGGCGGCCGGCGTGGTCGAGGAAATCGGCAGCGCGGTGCGCGACATCAGCGTCGGCGATCACGTCATCCTGTCCTGGAATCCGCATTGCGGGCACTGCTTTCACTGCGACCGTGCGCAGCCGATCCTGTGCGAGAGCTATCTCGCGCGGGGCGCGGAAGGCGTGCATTTCGACGGCGCGTCGAAGGCGCAGCTCGCGGACGGCCGCAACCTGGCGCACCTGATGTTCCTCGGCGCGTTCTCGGAATATGTCGTGCTGCCGGCCCAGCAGGCGATCGTCGTGCCTAACGACATCCCGTTCGACCGCGCGTGCCTGATCGGCTGCGGCGTCATGACCGGCGTCGGCGCCGCGCTGAACGTCGCCGCCATCGGCCACGACGATACCGTGATGGTCACCGGCTGCGGTGCGGTCGGGCTGGCAGCGGTGCAGGGCGCCCGGCTTGCCGGCGCAGGTGCGGTTATCGCGGTCGACCTCGATGATGCAAAGCTTGGCCTCGCGCGGCAGCTCGGCGCCACGCACGTCGTCAACGCGGCCCGCGAGGACCCGGTCCAGTTCGCAAAGCAGGCGACGCGCGGCCGGGGTGCCGACGTCATCCTCGAAGCGGCGGGCCATCCCAATGCGTTTCGGCAGACCGCGGAGGCGGTGCGGCCGGGCGGCGAGGTGATCTGGCTCGGCAAGATCGACGTCACGCAGGACGTGAGTTTTCGCTGGGGCGCGTTGATGGGCGAGAAGCGATTTCGCCGCTCGAGCTATGGCGGTGCGCGGCCACGGCGCGACTTTCCCTTGCTGGCGCAGGCCTATCTCGACGGCCGGCTCAAGCTCGACGAACTGATCACCGGAAGCTGCAGCCTCGACGGCATCAATGACGGCTTCGAGGCGCTGCGGCGCGGACGGTCGATCCGTACGGTCGTCGAGCTCTGAGAGCCGTCACAGCGTCGAACGCGCAAAACTTTCGATGTAGTCGATCAGGCTGTCGGAGGCCGCGCCCGCGGCGTCGACGCGGCGCTCGGCGATGGCTTCGGCGACGTCGGCATGCAGCCGCGCCGCGAGCGGCAGATCGGCCGCTTCCTTGTAATGCTGGTACCAGAACCGGCGCGACAGGCCATGCATCAGGCCCATCGCGCGGGTGGCGAACTCGTTGCGCGACGCCGTGGAGATCAGTGTGTTGAACTGGTGATCCAGCCGCATGAACAGCAGATCGTCGGATTTCTCCGCCGCGCGCCGCATGCCGGCGGCGATCTCCGAGAACTGCGTGCGCTGCTCGCTGGTGGCGCGCTCGGCGGCGCCGCGCGCCATCAGCCGTTCCAGCTCGCGCCGGACTTCGAGCAGGCGCAGCTGGGCCCTGAGGTCGATCTCGGACACCAGCACGCCGCGGCGGGCCAGGATGTTGACGAGGCCGTCGCGCGACAGGCGCTGCAAGGCCTCGCGGATCGGGGTTCGGCCGATGTCGAGCCGCTTGGCGAGCACGAGCTCGGAGAGCGCGGTGCCCGGCGGCAGTTGCAGCGTCACGATCAGCTCTTCCAGCTCGGCATAGGCGCGATCGGTGAGCGTGACGTCGCTTTGCGGGAGCGGGGCCGGCGCGGAACCGCGCGGCTTGTCGCCGGCGGCGGACGATTGCCGTGCCGGCCGGCGGCTTCCTGCTGTGCGCACGCGCACCGTGCTGGATCGTTTGCTCGAATTTACCATCAGGATCGTGAGTGCTGCTGTACAGCAGATATCTCACACGCCCGATGGCAATGACAAGGCCGGTCGATCGGCGCCGCGCCGAATCGGACGGCGCGCCGCGCGCCCATCAGTGCGAAATGCTTTCCAGCGTCCGGCCGCGGGTTTCCTCGCCGAGCAACAGCACCGCAAGCGCCGCCACCACGAACGCGCCGGCGCCGAGCGCAAACACGCCGCCTTGTCCGGCCGCCGGCAGGATCACGCCGATCACATAGGGGCCGATCAGCGAACCGATTCGGCCGACCGCGGAGGCAAAGCCCGTTCCGGTCGCGCGGACATGGGTCGGGTACAGTTCGGGCGTATAGGCGTAGAGCGCCGACCACATGCCGAACAGGAAGAATTGCATGCAGAGGCCGGCAATGATGAGCTGGGTCTGGTCCGCCGCCGAGCCGTAGAAATGGCAGGCGATCGCGCCGCAGAGCAGGTTCATCACCAGCGTCGCCTTGCGGCCCCAGGATTCGACGAGCCACGCCGAGACCAGGAAGCCGGGGATCCCCGCGAGCGAGATCAGGATGGTGTAGAACACCGATTTGGTGATCGGGAAGCCCTTGGCCTGCAGCAGCGCGCCGAGCCACGTGGTCAGGCCGTAGAAGCCGAGCAGCGCGAAGAACCACAGGGTCCACAACATCGTGGTCCGCTTGGCGTAGATGCCCGAAAACAGCGTTCTCAGGCCGGTCACTTCGGAGACGGGGGCAGCCACCTGGCGCACCACCGGCGGCAGCTCCTTGCCGCCGAGACGGTCGCGGACCCTGGATTCGATGTCGCGCACGGTCGCTTCGGCCCGCTCCGAATAACCGTGGGACGCAAGCCAGCGCGGCGATTCCGGAACGAAGCGGCGCACCACCAGCACGAACACGGCCGGGATTGCCTGCAGGATGAAGACCCAGCGCCAGTCGGCGACCTGCAGCACGAAGTAGGTCAACAAGCCCGACGCGATGAAGCCGAGCGGCCAGAATCCTTCGAGGAACGCGATGTAGCGGCCGCGGTTGCGCGCCGGCATGATCTCCGAGACCATCGACTGCGCGACCGGAAACTCCATGCCCATGCCGAAGCCGAGCAGCAGGCGGGATGCACCGAGCGCGGTCGCCGTGGTGGACAGACCGCAGCACAGGCTGCCCAAGCCCCAGAAGATCATGCTGACCTGGAAGACGCGGGCGCGGCCGAAACGGTCGGCGAGCAGGCCGGCGGACGCGGCGCCCACGAACATGCCAAGGAAGCTCATGCTGGACAGCAGCCCGGCTTCCGCCGTCGACAGGCCGAAGGTCTGGCGGATCGAGCCGAGCACAAAGGTCAGCGCGGCCAGGTCCATGCTGTCGAAAAACCACGCGGTCGCGATGATTCCGAAGATCCAGCGCTGATAGGAGGTCAGCGGCAGGCGTTCGAGCCGCGCCGCGATATCGGCGACCTGCTGCGCCTGCGCGGTTCGCGCAACGGCGGTCGGAGCCCGGCTTCCGGCTGCTGCGGTGACGTCGGAAATGGTCATTGCTGCCTCCCCAAGTAGAGATTGATGGGCTCTTGTCGGCCCCCTTTAATAAAATGTCACACGGATAGCAGTGATATGTCAATTGCTGATCACGCGCAAATTGGCGGTGCGAACCGGGCTGCCGCACCGGACGGGGCCGCGAACACATCGGCGCGTAGCGCGGTCCTTCCGTGATCCGGTCGACCATCCCTGCCGCGTCGGGCATCCTGCGAAGCGGCATCAAGAGCCGGTTAACGGCATCCGAGAAATCGGGGGCTAACGGATAATCCGGCTTTAATGGGGAGCCGACTAAACGTCACGTGGTTACAAGGTGCCGGATGCCTGGAGGTATCCGATGTTGCGTCGGGCGGAGGCGTTTTCCCCATATGTCAGTTCAGGCCGATTTGGGTTTTGCGAGCGACGATCGCGCGAGGGCGCAGATCGGCGCGGCGGTGAGCTATCTGCTCAGGGACGCGACCGGCGTCACGCGTGAGCATGCCGTCGAGACGATTGTCGAGATGGTGCGCGACATCGCAAGCCGGCCGCCCACTGTCGAAGCGGCATCGATTCAGCCACTGATGAGCGGTGTCGCCTATCGGGATTTTGTCATCGATGCCTACCGGCGCGATGTCGATCGCTGGCGCGCGACCATCCGCCGTTCGAACGGCAAGAAGATCCGGATCGCTTCGCCGCCGTCGGTGCGCGACGAGGCGACGACCACCGCGGACGCGATCACCGCCGAGAAGGCCATCGAGTTCGCCAGGCGGGCGATCGACTTGGGCGAGGTGATCTGACCTCGCCGCCTCAAGGCCGCCATCGCCGCGACGTCTTGGCGATGCCGCCTATGCTTGGGACGCGCGATGTGCTCCGATACGGCAGCTGCGCCGGTTCCGCAGCTGTCTGCGGAATTGTCCATTCATCCTGTCCCAGCCGAGAAATGCCATGCCTTCCGAACTCCGTTCGCCGCGTCTGGCTGTCCTGATCGACGCCGACAACGCATCTGCAAAGATCGCTGATGGGCTGTTCGAGGAGATCGCGAAGATCGGCGAGGCCAGCGTGCGCCGCATCTACGGCGACTTCTCCAATCCCAGGTCCAAGGGCTGGGCCGACATCCTGTCGAAGCACGCCATTATCCCGCAGCAGCAATTCGCCTATACGACCGGGAAGAATGCATCCGACATCACCTTGGTGATCGACGCCATGGACCTGCTGCACAGCGGCCGGTTCGATGGCTTCTGCCTGGTGTCGTCGGACAGCGATTTCACTCGGCTTGCCGCCCGCATCCGCGAGCACGGCATCGACGTGTTCGGGTTCGGCGAGCAGAAGACGCCGGAGAGTTTTCGGCAGGCCTGCCGCCGGTTCGTCTATACCGAGAATCTGCGCGGCGGCGCGCCGAGCAATCAGGATGCCGCCGTGCGGGCCCAGCCGTTGCAGCCGCCCGAGGCCGCCACGCCGATCATCAAGAAGGTCATCAGCCAGATGGCGAGCGAGGACGGCTGGGTCACGCTTGGCGAGGTCGGACGGCAGCTGGCCAATTTCGCGTCGGATTTCGATCAGAGGACCTATGGCTTCCGCACCCTCGGCGAGCTGGTGCGCAGGACCAACGCCTTCGAGATCGAGTCGAAGGGCGGGACGATGCGAATCCGCATCAAGCTAGCGGCTGCACCGCCGCCGAGACGGCGAGCTCCGCGACGGCGAGCCGATCAAAAGCCGCCGGAATGAACGGCGCACAGCGCGCTCTGTTCTGAACGATCTCTGAATCTGAACCCAGGATGAATGCTGCTTCGAAGGTTGTTCGGAGTAGCATTTTCGTTCGTGCCGGAATCAAGCGAATTGTGCGCGGAACTGGAGTTGCGCGGGTTGCAGCGTTGGAACTGGAACGTTCTCGTTGCTTGCGATGTTGAGGGGGCATCGATCAATTCGGAGGAGGAGAATCATGAACAAGCGTTTTGCTGTGTCCCTTGTCGCTGCTGCGTCGCTGCTCGCGTCCGGCCCGGCCTTCGCGCAGTCCACGACCGCGGCGGGTGCCGCGAACGGCGCGCGGGCCGGTGGCGAAATCGCGGGCCCTGTCGGCGAGATCGTCGGCGGCACGGTGGGTGCCGCGGTCGGCGCCGGCCTCGAGATCCCGAATGCGGTGATCACCTCGATCCCGCGCAACGAGCCGTCGGTGGTGGTGCGTGAACGTGTCGTGGTCGGCGAGCCGCTGCCTGACACCGTCGTGCTGCGTCCGGTGCCGCGCTATACCGAGTATCGCTACGCGGTCGTCAATGATCGCCGCGTGATCGTGGAGCCGCGTACCCGCCGGATCGTCAAGATCATCGACTGATCGCGCCTGTTTCACCGTCATTGCGAGGAGCTCGCGACAAAATTGCGAAGCAATTTTGCGCTGAAGCGACCACGCAATCCATCGCGCCGCGTATGCTGAAGCATGGATTGCTTCGCTTCGCTCGCAATGACGGAAGTAAGGAAATGACATCCTCGCGGGCCCATCGCCCGCGGGGATTTTCTTGGTCCGATTTTCTTGGGTCCCATGAATACCGGCATGGCACCGCCCAGCTTTTTTCATGAAGCGACCGGTTGGCCTGACGCCGCAATCCCCTAAACTGATCCGCAACGGATGGACGCAGCCAGCGTTCGTCTCAATCAAGAGCAGGGGATGGAAGCATGGGCCGGAAGATCGCGATCGTCGGCGCGGGCGCTGTCGGCGGCTACGCCGGTGCGCATATGGTGCAGGCGGGAGAGGACGTCACCTTCATCGATCCCTGGCCCGCGCATGTCGAGCACATGCGCAAGCACGGACTGCGCGTCACGCACGCGATGGATGTTGCGGAATTCTCGGTGCCGGTGCGGGCGCTTGATGTCACCGACGCGCAGCAGCTGACGAAAGAGAAACCGGTCGACATCGCCTTCGTCTGCATGAAGTCCTACGACACCGCCTGGGCCACCATGCTGATCCGGCAATATCTGGCGGCGGACGGCTACGTTGTCTCGCTGCAGAACTGCATGAACGAGGAGACCATCGCCGGCATCGTCGGCTGGGGCAAGACGCTCGGCTGCATCGCAAGCAGCATCACCGTCAATCTGCCCGAGCCCGGCCATATCCACCGCGGCGCCGGCAAGGGCGGCGCAGCGCACACCGTGTTTCGCGCCGGCGAGGTGCATGGCCGCATCACGGCGCGGGCGGAGGAAGTTTGCCGCCTGGTCGGTTATTCCGACAGCGCCAAGGTGACCTCCAATCTCTGGGGCGAGCGCTGGTCCAAGCTGGTCGCCAACGTGATGGGCAATGGGCTCTCGGCCTGCACCGGTCTAGCGGGCGGCGAGGTGCTGCAAAGCGAACCGCTGCGCCGCTTCTCGACCCGGCTCGGCAGCGAGGCGATCCGCGTCGGCCAGGCGCAGGGCTATCAGCTGGAAGAGATCCTGCATCTGCCGCCCGAGACCATCGCCCGCGCCGGCGAGGGCGACGAGGCCGCAACACGCGCCTGCGACGAGCAGCGCTTCAAGGATGCCAAGCGCACCTCATCGGCGCAGCGCCCCTCGATGGGCCAGGACATGCAGAAGGGCCGCCGCACCGAGATCGAATTCCTCAACGGGCTCGTGGTTCGCGAAGGCGAGAAGCTCGGCATCACCTGCAATGCCAATGCCGCGCTGACCGACATCGTCAAGCGCGTCGAACGCGGCGAACTCGCGCCGGATCCCCGGCACATCACGGAGCTGAGGTTGAATTGAGTGGCCACAGCCGTCATTGCGAGCGCAGCGAAGCAATCCATCTCTCCGCATCTGTGGAATGATGGATTGCTTCGTCGCTTCAGCGCAAAATTGCTTTGCAATTTTGTCGCGAGCTCCTCGCAATGACGGATGCGTAGGTCGCAGGCGCCTTCTTATCTACAGCAGCTGCCGTACCCCCATCCCGTTCATGAATCGCTCGCGGATCTGCACGGGGTCGCGGCGCGTGGTGCCGGTGCCGGGCTTATCGTCGATGCGGGCGCCGATCAGGATCGGGCCGGAGGCCTGTTTCGACTGCTCGATCAGCCGCTCGAAATCGTCCTCGTCGGCGGCCCATGAGCTGCTCGCGATGCCGCTGGCGATTGCGACCTGGACGATATCGGTATGGCCGGCGGCCGGCGTCGGCTGGCTGCCCGTGATCTGGTAGATGCCGTTGTCCATCACCACCATGGTGAGATTCTTCGGCGCCAGCGTCGCGATGGTCGAGAGGCAGCCGAGCTGCATCAGCAGCGAGCCGTCGCCTTCGAGCGCGAACACGCGCCGGTTCGGCTGCGCCAGCGCGACGCCGAGCGCGATCGGAAACGCAAGGCCCATGCTGCCCAGCATGTAGAAATTCTGCGGGCGGTGGCCGGCGGTCCAGAGGTCGAAATTGGTGTTGCCGATGCCGCCGATCACGGCCTCGTCCTTCAGCCCGGCGACGAGGCGCTGGGTGAGCTCGAAGCGGTTCATCACCTTGGTGTTGCGCGCGTGGATGCTGGTCATGGCTGATCTCACTTGTCGAAGGTCTTGCCGCCGGTCAAGAGCGGCGAGAGGATCAGCGCCACCGGCGCCTGGGTGGTGACGGCCTGCTTGATCGAGCGGTCGGCGATGAATTCGAGCTCGTCGAGCCGGGTGATGGTGTGATGCTCCATCGCCAGCGAATCCAGCACCGGGCGCATGGTGCGGCAGACCAGCGCCTGGCCGTAATTGAACTCGCCGAGCGTGCCGCGCTCGGAGACGAACATGATCAGCGGGATCTGGTAGGGCACCGCGAGCGAGGCCAGCACATTGGCCAGCGTGGCAAAGCCCGAGGTTTGCATCAGCACCGCGCCGCGCGTGCCCGCCATCCAGGCACCGGAAACGATGCCGACCGCTTCTTCCTCGCGCGCGGTCGGAAATGTCGTGAAATAGGGATCGGCGTGCAGGTCCTTGATCAGCGTGGTCAGCACCCGGTCGGGCACGTAGGGCACGAGCTTGATCTCGTTCCGCTTCAGCGTCTGCAGCACGATGCCGTGCCAGGTGGTCGCCGACTTCTGGGACGAGGCTTGTTCCGCGGCCGCCATCCTGTTCTCCCTGCTCGCGCGACGCTATGGCCGCTTGCCGCACGAAACTTGACGCGGTGCCTGCGATTGTCAACATGTCGCGGCCGCAACGCGATCTGCGGAATTCGGCCATCGCAGCGCCGAGCCAACGTGCGATACAGGCGCAACGAAAAAGGGACGGTAGCGATCAAGGGACGGGAGGCGTCGATGGCCGGATGGGTCTGGCGGACCGCCATTGCGGCAGCGGCCATGGTTGTGGCCGGCCTTGCGTCCGCGCAGCCGTTCCCGGCCAAGGCCGTTCATATTCTCGTTCCCTATCCGCCCGGCGGCGGCGTCGATGTGCTGACGCGGACGCTTGGCGAAGCGGTGTCGAAGAGCTGGACGCAGTCGATCGTGGTCGAGAACCGGCCCGGCGCCGGCGGGGTGATCGCCTCGCAGGCGATCGCGACCTCCGCGCCCGACGGTTACAATCTGATCATGGTGGCGAGCGGCCACGCCACCAATCCGTTCCTTTATCCAAAGCTGCCCTACGACACCTTCAAGGATTTTTCGCCGATCTCGCTCTTGGCGTCGTCGCCGAACGTGCTGCTGGTGCGCGCGGATTCGCCGTTCAAATCGGTCGCCGACGTCATCGCCGCGGCGAAGGCGAAGCCCGGCAGCCTGTCCTTCGCCCATGCCGGCAACGGCACCTCGACCCATCTGGCCGGCGAGCTGCTCAAGAGCCTCGCCAAGATCGATCTCGACGCGATCCCCTACAAGGGCGGTGCGCCCGCGATCAACGATCTGCTCGGCGGACAAATTCCGATGTCGTTCAACAACGGGCCGGAATCGGTCGGGCAGCTGCAAGCCGGCACGGTTCGCGCGCTGGCGGTGACGACCGGCTCGCGTGCGCCGTTCCTGCCTGACGTGCCCAGCATGTCGGAAACCGTGCCGGGCTACGACACAGAAGTGTGGTGGGGGCTGCTCGGGCCCGGCAACATGCCGGCCGACCTCGTCGCGAAGATCTCGCATGATTTCGTCGCGGCGGTGAACACCGATGCCGTGAAGGAGCGGCTCGGCAAGCTCGGTGCGATCCCGATCGGCTCAACGCCGGACAAGTTCGCCGCCAAGATCAAGGCCGACTATGACAAATGGGGGCCGATCATCAAGGCCGCCGGCATGAAAGCGGAATAGAACATGGCTGCGTCAGAGATTCCTGCCTGCCTGCCGCCGCGTCCGGTGACGCCGCCAAAGGACAAGCTGCCGCCGAAGGCCTGTGATACGCATGCGCATGTGTTCGGTCCGGCCGACCGCTTCCCCTATGCCGGCGATCGCAGCTACACGCCGCCGGACGCGCCGCTCGCGACCTATCTCGGCATGCTCGATGCGCTCGGTTTCGCCCGCGGCGTGCTGGTGCAGGGCAGCGCGCACGGCCACGACAATTCGGCCATGCTGGATGCGCTGCAGCGCGAGCCCGCGCGTCTGCGCGGCGTCGCGGTGGCCGATGCCGATGTGGCGGCGGGTACGCTCCGGCAATGGCATGTGCTCGGCGTCCGCGGTCTGCGCTTCAACCATTTCTTCCGCGGCGGGCAGTTGCACTATCGCGGCGGCATTCCCTTGAACGTTGCCGAGACGCATGCGGGCGTGATGGCCGAGCTCGGCTGGCATCTGCAGCTCTGGATCGACGTGAGGGATTTACCTGAGACGATCCCGACGCTGAAGGCGCTCGGGTTGCCGGTCGTGGTCGATCACATGGGCCGCACCGACGCCGGCGCCGGCATCAACACCGCGGGCTTTCAGAGCCTGCTGCGCGCGGTCGGCGAAGGCTGGTGCTGGGCCAAGCTCTCGGGCGCGCATCGCCTGAGCCGGCGGGCGCCTGATTATCCCGATGCGCGGCCGTTCCACGAGGCACTGGTGTCGGCCAATCCTGAACGGCTGGTGTGGGGCGGCGACTGGCCGCATCCGCGGGTCGAAGGCGAAATGCCCGACGCCGGCCATCTGCTGACGCTGTTCCAGGACTGGACGCCGGATGCGGCGGCCCGGCACCGCATCCTCGTCGACAATCCCGCACGACTCTATGGCTTCCCAAACTGAAAGCTGCTCGAAGACATGACCGTCAACAACAAGCGCGTGTTCTACGTCAAATACCTCGCCCACGAGATCTACGTCGATATCCTGAAGAAGCGGCCGGACGTCCGGCTCGATCGTCTCGAGAACGAGACGCCGGAGGCGACGTTCGCGCCCGTCCTTGCCGACGCGCATGCCTATCAGATCGGCGCGGCGCGCGATGAGCTGGCGCCGCATTTTCATGCCCATGCCGAGCTGTTGAAGCGTGCGCCGAATCTTCTGATCGTGTCGTCGAATGGTGCCGGCTTCGATCCCGTCGATGTCGATGCCTGCACCGCGGCGGGCGTGCTGGTCGTCAACCAGTCCGGCGGCAACGCCAATTCGGTCGCCGAACACGCGCTCGGCATGATGCTGACGCTGTCGAAGCGGATCATCCAGTCCGACCGCAGGCTGCGGCGCGAGGCCAATGTCAACCGCAACGATCTGATCGGCAACGAGCTGAAGGAGAAGACGGTCGGCATCGTCGGCCTCGGCAATGTCGGCCGCCGCATCGCCGAGCTGTGCAGGGGCCTCTTGCACATGAAGGTGATCGCCTACGATCCCTATCTCACGGCGGATGAGATGGCGAAGCGGGGCGGGGAGAAGGTCGAGCTCGACGATCTCTTGCGCCGCGCGGACTTTGTTTCGATCTCGTGTCCGCTGGACAAGAACAGCCGCGGCATGATCGGCGCGCGCCAGTTCGCGCTGATGCAGCCGCACGCCTACTTCGTCACCACTGCGCGCGGCTTCATCCACGACGAGAAGGCATTGGAAGAGGCACTACGTGAAAAGCGCATCGCGGGTGCGGGCCTCGACGTCTGGGACAAGGAGCCACCGACGCCGGATCACCCGCTCTTGCAGTTCGACAATGTGCTGGCGAGCCCGCACACCGCCGGCGTCACCCGCGAGGCGCGCATCAACATGGGCCGGATCGCGGCCGAGCAGATCCTCGACGCCCTCGACG
This sequence comes from Bradyrhizobium sp. BRP56, assembly GCF_020194035.1. NCBI lineage: Bacteria > Pseudomonadati > Pseudomonadota > Alphaproteobacteria > Hyphomicrobiales > Nitrobacteraceae > Bradyrhizobium > Bradyrhizobium sp. BRP56. Next base: position 19,817 of record NZ_JADYVV010000072.1, on the reverse strand, counting down.
GCAAGCGCCCGCCGCGCATCATCAATCCCGAGGTGTGGCCGGTCTACGCAAGACGGTTCGAGAAGGCGTTCGGGTTCATGCCGGGGTAGGGTCAGGCCTGCCCCTCTGGGGGCCGCGGCCAAAAATATCGAAAACAACCCCATGCAAAGGAGCTGGCGGCTGCCGGCGTTCGAGCAGGCAGCTTGACGCGTCGGGCAACTCAGGGGTACATTTCCAATATTCAGAAATCGTGCAGCGCCAGGCCTTGCGGGGGAGATCTACCGCAAGGGCGGACGGGAACGGTTCCGCCGGTGCGTCCCTCACGCAAAACGGCCAGTCGTGCGAGTGCTGTTGCGCGCGCCAAAACACCGGAGAAAATCTCCTTCGTCGTAGCCTCGATCGGGGCAATAATCCCACTGCCGAACGACCGCCTCGCAACACGTCCGTTGTTATTTTCTCTGAGATATCGACGGCTTAGCCCGAAATCGCCATTTTCCGTCTGTGCCCGACCATTCCGGGCACGGAAGGAAGATGTTCGATGCGACAGGTCCAGTCATTGCTCCGCAACGCGCCCGCCAGGATCGGCCGCCGTCTTGCGCAGATCGTCGCGATCGCTGCCGCCAGCCTGCCGCAGGCCGGCGCGTAGCTTTCCCCGCTGCGAACAGTCGCACGCGTATCAGCCGAATTAACTCACCACCCTTTCGTGTTAGTGCTAGCGTGGTACCCCCGGGCTCTCCCGGTGCAGCAGGGAGGGTTCCATGTCACGCTTCGTCGTTCATTTCATGAAAGACGTGCTCGGCGGCAATGGCCGCGAGCGCGAGGTTTGCCAGGGTGCGCTTGAGATCGACGCCTCGAGCGCGGGCCAGGCCACCGAGATGGCCAAGGTCAAGTTTTGCCAGGAACAATCGCTGTGCGACTGGTCACTGCATGCCGACCGCATCCGGATCGAGGCGGCCGACTTGCACGCCTGAACCAGATGGACCGCGTGTGGCGGCATCCGACCTCTCCCTGTGGAGTTTGGGGCGCGATCCAATGGTGCCGTCATTGCGAGGAGCTCGCGACAAAATTGCAGAGCAATTTTGCGCTGAAGCGACGAAGCAATCCATGGTTCCGCATGTGCGGACAGATGGATTGCTTCGCTGCGCTCGCAATGACACTAGAGAAGCCAACTCGCTCTTGCGAAGTGAACGGCCGAGTTCAGCTCGCCCCGATCACTCCGGCAGGACGCGAACCGCGCCCTTGGCCGCGCTGCTGGCGAACGCCGCATAGGCCTTCAGCGCGGTCGAGACAGCGCGCTTGCGCGGCGCCGCCGGCTTCCAGGCCGCATTGCCCCTGGCTTCCATCGCTGCACGGCGACGCTTCAATTCGGCGTCGTCGACCTTGAGGTTGACCTTGCGGTTCGGGATATCGAACTCGATGATATCGCCTTCCTCGACGAGGCCGATCAGGCCGCCTTCGGCGGCTTCCGGCGAGACGTGGCCGATCGACAGGCCCGACGATCCGCCGGAGAAGCGGCCGTCGGTGATCAGCGCACAGGCCTTGCCGAGGCCCTTCGATTTCAGATAGCTGGTCGGGTACAGCATTTCCTGCATGCCCGGGCCGCCGCGCGGACCTTCATAGCGGATCAGCACGACGTCGCCGGCCTTCACCTTGTTGGTGAGGATGGCGTCGACCGATGCGTCCTGGCTCTCGAAGATGCGGGCAGGGCCGGAGAACTTCAGAATGCTCTGGTCGACGCCGGCGGTCTTCACGATGCAGCCGTCCTCGGCGAGGTTGCCGAACAGCACGGCGAGGCCGCCGTCCCTGGAATAGGCATGCTCGGCGTCGCGGATGACGCCCTTTTCGCGATCGAGATCGACCTCGTCGAAGCGGCGGTCCTGGCTGAAGGCTTCCTGGGTCGGCACGCCGCCCGGCGCGGCGCAATAGAAGTTGCGCACCTTGTCGCTTGTGGTCCGCACCACGTCCCAGCGGCTCAGCGCATCGTCCAGCGTCGCGGCGTGCACGGTCGGCCCGTCGGTCGTGAGCAGCTTGGCGCGGTCGAGCTCGCCCAGGATCGCCATGATGCCGCCGGCGTGATGCACGTCCTCCATGTGGACGTCCTGCACCGAGGGCGCGACCTTGCAGAGCACCGGCACCTTGCGTGACAGGCGGTCGATATCGGTCATCGTGAACGGCACTTCGCCCTCGCGCGCGGCGGCGAGCAGATGCAGCACGGTATTGGTCGAGCCGCCCATCGCGATATCGAGCGTCATCGCGTTCTCGAACGACTTGAAGTTGGCGATATTGCGCGGCAGCACCTTGGCGTCGTCCTGCTCGTAGTAGCGGCGGGCGAGGTCGACGATCAGATGGCCGGCCTCGACGAACAGGCTCTTGCGGTCGGCGTGGGTCGCGAGCACCGAGCCGTTGCCGGGCAGCGCGAGGCCGAGCGCCTCGGTCAGGCAGTTCATCGAATTCGCGGTGAACATGCCGGAGCAGGAGCCGCAGGTCGGGCAGGCCGAACGCTCGATCACCGCGACGTCCTCGTCCGATACGTTGGAGTCGGCGGCCGCGACCATCGCGTCGATCAGGTCGACCGCGCGCTTCTTGCCCTTGAGCACGATCTTGCCCGACTCCATCGGTCCGCCCGAGACGAACACGGTCGGGATGTTGAGCCGCAGCGTCGCCATCAGCATACCGGGCGTGATCTTGTCGCAGTTGGAGATGCAGACCATGGCGTCGGCGCAATGCGCGTTGACCATGTATTCGACGCTGTCGGCGATCAGCTCACGCGAGGGCAGGCTGTACAGCATGCCGTCATGGCCCATCGCGATGCCGTCATCGACCGCAATGGTGTTGAACTCCTTGGCGACGCCGCCGGCCTTTTCGATCTCGCGGGCCACGAGCTGGCCGAGATTCTGCAGATGGACGTGGCCGGGCACGAACTGGGTGAAGGAATTGACCACCGCGATGATCGGCTTGCCGAAGTCCTCGTTCTTCATGCCGGTGGCGCGCCAGAGGCCGCGTGCACCCGCCATGTTGCGGCCGTGGGTGGTGGTGCGGGAGCGATAGGCGGGCATCGTAAATCCTTCTCAAATCCTTGGGCTAAGGCGATTTTTTAGGGGAGTTGGCGCTCCTTATGCCTGCCCGTGGATGCGGATTCAAGCGCGGAACCGCATGGCTGAACCCCGCAATTCGGGCAATGTCGCGCGGGCGGCTTGATCTCGGTCGGCCCGGCGCATTAGCTGGGAGTACCGACGGCAAGAACAACGAACAAGCAAAAAAGGGAGAGGACACGCGTGGCAAGGCTGCCCCTGATTGATCCGGAGACGACGAGCGGAGAGATCCGCGCCTCATTCGACCGCATGCCGGTCAAGCTCAACATCTTCCGCATGATGGCCCATGCCGAGGCCAATATGATCCCGGCGATGCGGCTCGCCAATTCGATCCTGCACAAGCAGAAGCTGTCAGCGGTCGACCGCGAGCTCTTGATCCTGCAGGCCGCGCAGCTCGAGGGCGGCGCCTATGAATGGCGGCAACATGTGCCGATTGCGCTCGGTGTCGGCGTCACCCAGGCGCAGATCGATGCCGTCGAGCGCGGCGATTACGACGATGCTGCACTCAACGCAGCCGAGCGCGCGCTGCTTCGCTTCGGCCGCGAGGTGGTCGAGAAGGTGCGCGTCGGCGACGCCGCCTTTGCCGGCATGCGCGAGCATTTCAGCGATCAGGAGATTGTCGAGGCGATCGTCGCGCTCGGCTTCTACATGATGATGGCGCGGCTGACCGAGGCGACCGAGACCGATCTCGATCCGGCCGCCGGCATGGCGGTCTACGAGGGTGGCAAGAAGCGGGGTTGAATCGGATGTCGGAGATTTCGCAAGCGACCTCGCAAGACTCTAAACCGGAGCGCTATGTCCGTCCGCTGAGCGCGGAATCCTCGGGTACCGCGCCGGGCAGGGGACGTCTCAATGGCCGGCGTATCCTCGTGGTCGGCGGCGGCCAGCGGGTGTTCGATGCCGCCACCGATCCGATCGGCAACGGCCGCGCCATGAGCCTGCTGTTCGCACGCGAGGGCGCGCATGTCGCGGTCGCCGACCTCAACCGCGCCTCGGCCGAGGACACGGTTGCGCGCATCGCTGCTGACGGCGGCCGCGCTTTCGCGATCGCCGCCGATGTCACCATGGAAGCCGACGTCATCAGGATGATCGACGAGGCGCATCGCACGATGGGCGGGCTCGACGGCATGGTGCTGAACATCGGTACCTTCGGCAAGACCGGGCTCGACAATGTCAGCGCGGAGGAATGGAACAGGATCTACGACGTCAATGTCCGCGGCCCGATGCTGTGCTGCCGCGCGGCCTTGCCGAAATTCGAAGACGGCGGCTCGATCGTGTTCATTTCCTCGATCGCGGCGCTGAAGGCGGGATCGCAGATGGCGGTCTATGATTCCTCCAAGGCCGCGCTCGGCGGCCTGATGCGCAACATCGCTCATACAGGCGCGCGGCGCGGCATCCGCGTCAATCTGGTCTATCCCGGGCTGGTCGACACTCCGAACGGCCGCGAGGCCGGCGCGGGCCGGCCGTCGCGCGGCAAGGGGCATATCCCGTTCGGCCGTCAGGCGACGGCGTGGGAGATCGCCTATGCCGTGCTGTTCTTCATGTCGGATGAAAGCGTCTATGTCACCGCGCAGACGCTCGCGGTGGATAGTGGGCTCAGCGGGCTCTAGACTCTGATGAATAGCGGCCACGACGGCGGTGCGCTCCCTCGCCCCGTTCTTACGGGGAGAGGGTTGGGGTGAGGGGCTCTCGCCGCGTATGCGGTGATGGCTGCGTTTGCGGAGACTCCCCCTCACCCGGAACGCATCTAACGATGCGTCATAGCCGAAGCTCCGCTTCGGCGTTCTTGAGAACGGCCGCCAAGGGCGGCCTACGCCTCTCCCCCGCACGCGGGGCGAGGTGAAGAGTGCGCAGCGTCGCTCACTATTCCGCAGCGAGGCTGGTTGGCAGCGGGATGCCGACCCTTGGGCGCGCTTTCACTGCGCGGCGATTCTTCTTGCTGAAGCGGCTGCCGGCCAGCAGCGCCGCCGCGGCGCGCAACTGCTCGCGCAGCCATTGATTGGTGGTGTCGTCCTCGGCGGTGGCGTGCCAGTAGAGATAATTGACGTGCGGACTGATCGGAAACGGGCAGGGGAAGCACTGCAGCAGCCCGGGATCTTCCAGCACGGAGGCGGCGCTCTCCGAGGCGGTCAGCAGCATGTTGCTGCGGCTCACGACGTGGCAGGCGGTTGCGAAATTCTGACAGGTCAGGCGAACGGTGCGGGTCAGCCCGAGGCGCTGGAGCTGAAAATCCTCGAACGACAGGCCGCTGCGCCGCGACGTCACGCAGACATGCTCCATGCGCAAATAAGCCTTCTTGTCGAGCCGGCTGCCGAGCTCGGGGTGGCCGCGCCGCGCGAACACCGCGATATGCTCGGTCAGGATCTGCTCGCGCCGCACCTCCGCCGACAGCGGCAATAGCGTATCGATCGCGACGTCGAGGGTGCCGGCGGCAAGCTCGCGCTCGAGATTGTTGCGCTCGCTGCGCACGGTGGCGATCTCGACCAGCGGCGCCACCGTGCTGATCCGGTTGACCAGCGCGCTCAGCATCGGCGCCTCCAGATTGTTGCGCAGCCCGATCACGAACCGCTTCGGCGTCTGCGCCGGATCGAACCGGTGGGTGTGGGTCAGCGTCGTCTCGAGGCCGTTGAGCGCCTGGCGCACCGTGGTGATGATCTGCCGGGCCAGCGGGGTCGGCGTCATCACGTGGTTGCGGCGCACGAACAGCGGATCGTTGAACATCGCGCGCAGCCGGCTCAGCGCATGGCTGACCGCGGGCTGCGTCAGGTTGAGGCGGAAGCAGGCGCGGCTGACGCCGCCCTCGGAATAGATCGCGTCGAACACGACGAACAGGTTCAGATCGACGTCGCGTACATGCATGGAAATGATCAATCCGTATCCGTCGAATGCATTTGACGAATACTAATCGGCACTCTTAAAGTCTCAAGCAAAATAATACCTGGAGGAAACGATGAGCGTGCAATCGCCATCGCGCGGCGTTGCTGTCCCTGCGGCATCATCTCGCCTGGGCGCAATGTTTGCGAAGCCGAGCCAGGAGCAGATCGTGCTCCTGATCACCATCGCGCTCCTGATCGTGTTCGGGCTGACGCTGAACGGCTTTGCCACCGTCTCCAATCTCCTGAATTTGTTGCGGAGTATTTCCATCCTCGGCGTGCTCGGCCTCGGCATGGGGCTGATCGTGATCAGCCGCGGTATCGACCTCTCCGAGGTCGCGATCATGGCGGGTTCCTGGGCGATCGCGCTGATCTACATGCAGAACGGCATGCCTGTTTTCACGGCAGTGCTGCTGGCGCTGGCGGTCGCGGTGCTGATCGGCGTCGTCAACGGCGTGATGGTCGCCTTCGTCGAGGCGCCGGCGCTGTTCGTGACGCTGGCTGCCGGCTTCGTGATCTATGGCCTCGCCTTCTGGATCGCGCCGGCCTGGGTGGTCTATGCGCCGAAGGATGCGCCGGGCCTGATGTATCTCGGCGCCGGACGGCTGTTCGGCATCCCGGTTCCGATCCTGGTGTTCGCGGCCTGTGCAATCGCGATGCATTTGTTCCTGTCGCGCACCTCGATCGGCCGCTTCATCTATTCGCAGGGCGACAATCCGGAGGCCGCGCGGCTGACCGGCGTCGCGCTGCGGCCGCTGATCGTGCTCGAGCACGTGCTGGTTGCACTGCTCGCCTGGATTGCGGGCCTGGTCTGGGTCGGCACCACGGGCAGCATGCAGATGGCGATCACCCAGGGCACCATGATCTTCGATGTCGTGCTCGTCGTCGTGATCGGCGGCATCAGCCTGATCGGCGGCCGCGGCAGCGTGTTCAGCGTCGTGGTCGGCTGCATCCTGATCGGCACGCTGCTCAACGCCTTCACCATCATGGACGTCAACAGCGAGGTGCAGAACATCATCAAGGGCGTGGTGCTGCTGGCCGCCATCGTGCTCGACAACTGGCTGCATCCCCGCGACGAGGAGACCGCGCGGCAAGGCGACTGAAACAGGGCGACCGAGCCGGCCGCCGCGCCAAATAAATCAATCAAAAGAAATTGCTTTGTGGAGGGAGACGATGAAGACGACGACAAAGTTCTGGACGATCCTGCTGGCCGGCGTGACGCTGGCCGCGATGCCGTTTGCGGCATCGGCGCAGGAGGAAGGCACCAAGACCGCGCGCGAGCTGCGTGCCGTCTACGACAAGGCGCTGCAGGGCAAGACGATCGCCTATCTGCCGATCGCGCTCGGCGTGCCGCTGTCCGACGAATGGGGCCGGGTGGTGCAGGAGGAAGCCGAGTGGCGCGGCATGAAATATGTCGTGCGCGATCCCAACAACAATCCCTCGGCAATGCAGCAAGCCCTGACCGCGCTGGTCGACCAGAAGCCCGACGTGCTGATCGTGCAGAATCCGAGCGTCACGCTGTTGATGAAGGATCTGAAGCGCGCCGAGAGCCAGGGCACGCATGTGATCCAGATCAACATGTCCTCGAACTACAAATCCGGCGCCTTTGTCGGCGCCGATTGGCGCGAGATCGGCAGGATGCTGGCGAACGAGGCCGTCAAGGCCTGCGGCACCGGCTCCGGCAAGTCGGGCAAGGTCCAGATCGTGCAGGGCGAACTGACCGCGGCCGCCAGCGTCGATCAGGTCGGCGGCATCATGGAGGTCTTGAACAAGGATCCGAACATCAAGGTGGTCTCGAACCAGGCCGCGAACTGGGACGCCAACACTGCGCTCAACGTCACCGCGACGGTGATCCAGCAGCATCCCGACCTCTGCGCCTCGATCGGGTTCTGGGGCATCATGGAGTCGGGCGCGGCGCAGGCGATTCGCAATGCCGGCAAGATCGACGATGTGAAGGTGTTCGCCTCGGGTGAAGGCTCGCAGCTCGATTGCGACCAGGTCAATTCGGGCAATTTCTACAAGTTCCTGAGCTACAAGGCGACCGAGCAGGGCCACGACCTGATGTTCGCGGCCGAAACCCTGCTGGTGTCGGGCGAGAAGCCGGGCAGCCGCAATCTCGTCTATTACACGCGTCCGATCTGGCTCGATAAGTCGAACGCCTCGGGCGCCAACTGCTTCGCGCTACCCAAGAAAAATTAACAAGGCGCGGACAGCCGGCGCGGGGGGCATTCCCGCGCCGGCTGTATCAAAGAGCACGATCCGGCATGGTGGAGCCGGTTTTTCTCCGACCGACGCGCAGCGTTCACGGAGAGCGTGTTCATCAAGGGACGAGGTCTCGATGCGATGGCCGATCGCGTCATGACCGGGAGCATGATCCGGGACGTGCAAGCCGGCTCTCCGCAAGATCACGCTCGATCACGAGCATGATCCGGAAAAGTGGAAGCCGGTTTTCCGCAAGATCGTGCTCAATCAAGAGGGTGCTTGGCGATGTCGATGGCCGTTGATTCCTTTGCCGCATCGGTGCGGCGATTTTCACCCCGGCTCCTGCTGTCGGAGCTGTTGCTGAAACAGTGGTTCGAGCCGGTGGTTCCCTTCACCGTGATGATCGGGCTGTGGGGCTATTTCGCGCTCACCATTCCCGACTACGCCTCGGTGCAGAACTCGGTGTCGCTGCTGCGGCTGTTCGCCGAATTCGGCTTCGTCGCGCTGGCGATGGGGTTCTGCCTCGTCACCGGCGGCATCGACCTCTCGGTCGGCGCGATCTTCGCGCTGTGCAATTTTGCGGCGCTGTATTTCCTCTTGGTGCGCGAATGGCCGGTCGGCCTCGCCGTGCCGGCGACGCTTCTGGTCGGCGCGCTGCTCGGCAGCATCAACGGCTTCCTGATCGGCTTCCTCAAGACGCGGCCGTTCCTGACCACGCTGGTGACGCTGATCATCCTGCGCGCCTCGGTCAACCTGCTCAACACCAGCTACGCTCAGGTGTTCGCGACCAACTCGGTCGAGAGCGACGCCTGGGACTTCATCGGCGGCGGCAGCGTGCTCGGCATTCCCGTCAATGCGGCGACGCTGTTCGTGGTGCTGTTGATCTGCCACATCTTCCTGTCGCGCTCGCGCTATGGCTGGCATCTCACCGCGATCGGCGCCAGCCGCAAGGCGGCGCGCCACGCCGGCATCCGTGTCCGCGTGATGCTGTTCATGACCTATGTGCTGTCGGGCACGCTGTGCGCGGCGAGCGGCATTTTCTACGCCGCGCGGCAAGCCTCGACGGATTCCACCACCGGCGTGGGGTGGGAATTCCAGGCGCTGACCGCCGTCGTGCTCGGCGGCGTGTCGCTGGCCGGCGGCAAGGGCACGGTATGGCGGGCGATGATCGGCGCGCTGATCATCTTCCTGTTGATCAACGGCCTCGTGCGGATGGGCATCCCGGGCTACGTCACCTCGGCGGTGACGGGCATGATCCTGCTCGCCGCTGTCGGCATCGACGTCAAATGGTCGAAGAACCGCGGCAAGGCGATCCAGAAGATCTATGTCAATCCGGCCTTCGTGCCGCTCGCTTCGGCGCCGGCGGTGCAGCCCGGCGCGGCATCGCCCTACGCGCAGAACGACCGGCTGATCAACGCGCAGGCGATCGGCGTCGATCAGGTCGAAGGACCCGAGGACGTCATCCTCGACCGCCAGGGCCGGCTCTACGGTTCGACCCGCGACGGCAATGTGATCCGCTTCTCCGGGCCGAACTTCGAGACCCGCGAGGTGTTCGCCCATATCGGCGGCCGGCCGCTCGGCATGCAGTTCGATCGCGATGAGAATTTGATCGTCGCAGTCGCCGGCATGGGCGTCTACGGCGTCGCGCCCGACGGCCGCATCTTCAAAGTCACCGACGAGACCAATCGCACCTGGTACAAGCTGAATGACGATTCCCGCCTGCGGATGGCCGACGACCTCGACATCGCGCCCGACGGCAAGATCTATTTCAGCGACTGCACCACGCGCTACGAGATGACCACCAACACCCTCGACATCCTCGAGGGCCGGCCGAACGGCCGCGTGGTCTGCTACGACCCGGCGACCAAGACCACGCGCACGGTGATCAACCACTTCTATTTCCCGAACGGGATCTGCGTCTCGCATGACGGCAAGTCGATCCTGATCGCGTCGACCTCGCTGTGCAAGGTGTTCCGCCACTGGATCGACGGGCCGAACAAGGGCAAGACCGAGGTGCTGATGGACGAACTGCCGGGCAACCCGGACAACATCAACCGCGCCTCCGACGGCACCTACTGGCTGGCACTGGTCGGCATCCGCACACCGACATTCGACCTTGCCGCGCGAAAACCCGGCTTCCGACTGCGCATGGTGAAGCAGGTGCCGACCGACGAGTGGCTGGCGCCGGCGCTCAACCATGGCTGCGTGCTTAAGTTCAATGAAAAGGGCGAGGCGCTGGAATCCTGGTGGGATCCGACCGGCATTTCGCATTCGACCCTGACCTCGATGCGCGAGCACCAGGGCTATCTCTATCTCGGCGGGCTCGAGAACAACCGGATCGGCCGCATCAAGCTCGATGGCGTCGACGACGGCTGGACCGGCTACGATGCCTATTGGGGCGCAAAGAGCAGGGTGACGACGTAATGGGATTTTTCGATCATCTGCTGCGCGACATCCGCAGTGTCATCGACCGCGACGGCGGCCAGAACGCGATCCCGCCGCTCGACGGCGCGCTGAGCTCGAACGACCGGCTCGACACCGCCACCCCGATCGGCGAGCCGTTGCCCGGCGTCGACGACGTGATCGCCGCCGCCGACGGCACGGTCTATGTCTCGGCCGGACGCCGGGTGCTGAAGCTCGGCGGCAATGACTTGTCGACACGTACGGTCGTCGCCGAGTTCGAGGATGATGCCGGCGGGCTCGCGCTGCATCCGGACGGCCGTCTCCTGGTCTGCGTCGCGGGCAGGGGCCTTACCGCGATCGATCCGGCGAAGCCCGATCCGCGCTGGCTGGAGTCCGTGGGCGGCAGCGCGCTCACGGGGCTGCTGTCGGTGACGGCGGCGCCCGATGGCCGCATCTATGCCGTCGAAGGCAGTAGCGGCCGACGCCCGGGCGAATGGCGGCATGATTTGATGGAGAAGCGCGCCAATGGCCGGCTCATCAGCTGCGGCGCCGGCCTCGATGATCCGCAGGTGCTGCTGCGCGATCTGCCGTATCCCTATGGCGTGAGTGTTTCGGCCGACGGCAACAGCCTGTGGCTCACCGAAAGCTGGGCCCATCGCCTCAGCCGGTTCGCACTCGGCAGCAACGGGCTTGGTTCGCGCGAGACTGTCGCCGGCAACATGCCGGGCTATCCGGCGCGGCTGCATCCGGACGGCCACGGCGGCATGCTGCTCGGCATCTTCGCCCGCCGCACCCATCTGATCGAGTTCGTGCTCAAGGAAGACGATTTCCGCGAGGAGATGATGGCGACGATGCCGCCGGATTACTGGGTCGCGCCGGCGCTCGCCGGCGGCAGCGATTGCCTGGAGCCGATGCAGATCGGCAGCGTCAAGGCGCTCGGCATCCAGAAGCCGTGGGCGCCGCCGCGCTCCTACGGTCTGCTGGTGCATCTCGACGCCGAGGGCGATGCAACCGACAGCCTGCACAGCCGCGCCGGCGGCCGCTTCCATGGCATCACCGCCGCCTGCGCCACGCCATCGGGCGTCGTGATCGCGGCGCGCGGCGCCGGACGCCTGCTGCGCACTACGGGAGAGCTGCGATGAATGACGGTGTGATGCAGGCGGCCCCCGGCGCCAAGACGGCAGAGAGCTCCGCAGCCCACGAGCCGGTGCTGCGGATCACCAACGGTTCGAAGATCTATGGCGGCGTCCACGCCATCGAGGGCGTCAGTTTCGACCTCTATCCCGGCGAGGTGCATGCGCTGGTCGGCGAGAACGGCGCCGGCAAATCGACGCTGTGCAAGGCGATCGCGGGCGCGATCCATCTCACCTCCGGCGACTATCTGCTCGACGGCAAGCCGACCGGTTTCGAGCAGCCGCGCGACGCGCTCAATGCCGGCATCTGCATGGTCTATCAGGAGACCAGCCTGGTGCCGACCATGACCGCCGCGCAGAATATCGAGCTCGGCAACGAAAAGCTGCTGACGCGGTTCCGGACCCTGAACATCCAGGCCCAGCAGCTGTTGCAGTCGCTCAACTTCCACGTCGATCCGGCGACGCCGGTGGCGCTGCTCGGCACCGCCAAGAAGCAGATGGTGGAGATCGCGCGCGCGATCTACAACAAGGCGCGCATCATCATCTTCGACGAACCGACCGCGTCGCTGACGCCGGAGGAGATCGTGCACTTCTTCCATCTGGTGCGCGACCTGCGCGCCCGCGGCGTCTCGATCATCTACATCTCGCATGCGCTGGAGGAGTCGCTGCAGATCGCCGACCGCATCACCGTGCTGCGCGACGGCAAGCTGGTGATCACGGCGCCGGCCAGGCAGCTGACCCGCGACGCGCTGGTGCAGCACATGGTCGGCCGCGAGGTGGCGCAGGCGGTCTATGGCGGCAAGGCGAAAACCCATCAGCGCCGCGAGAAGGTGCTGACGGTCGAGAACGTCACCATGGGCATGGCGGTCAAGAACATGTCGTTCTCGGTCTATGCCGGCGAGGTGGTCGGCATCGCCGGCCTGATCGGCTCCGGCCGCACCGAGATCGCCAAGATCATCTACGGCGCGCTGAAGCGCAATCTGGTCAATGGCGGCACCATCCGGCTGCGCGGCAAGCCGATCCGCTACCGTGTGCCGCGGCAGGCGATCAATGACGGCATCGCCTACATCACCGAGGACCGCAAGGCCAACGGCTTCTTCGAGACCATGGTGGTCGACGACAACGTCTATATCGGCAGCCTCGCCACCGGAAAGGGCTGGAGCTTCCTGCTGTCGCGCGCGCGGCGCAGCAAGCTCGCTAGCTACTGGGTCGATCGGCTGAAGATCAGCGCATTGCAGCGCAAAGCCAGGATCATCGAGCTGTCCGGCGGCAACCAGCAGAAGGTGGTGCTGGCCAAGACGCTGGTGCAGGACCCCTCGATCATCATCTTCGACGAGCCGACGCGCGGCGTCGACGTCGGCACCATCCCGCACATCCACGGCGAAATCCGCCGCCTCGCCGACGAGGGCAAGGCGGTGGTGGTGATCTCGTCCTACCTGCCGGAGATCCTCGCGGTGTCCGACCGCATCCTGGTCGCCCGCACCGGCCGCATCGTCGCCGAGTTCGACGCGGCGGACGCGACGCAGGACAAGATCCTGTACGCCGCGGTGCATTGAGGTCGCGCAGCGCGGCCTGTCGTCGGCGTAGGGCGGATTAGCGCAGCGCAATCCGCCGTCTTGCCGCGCCTTCGATGGCCAAGTCAGCAGCAACAAGTTCAGTGTCGTCCCGGCGCAGGCCGGGACCCATAACCACAGATTGTCATTGTTGTACGTCGTTGGAACGACGAGTCCCGCCGGCAACATCTGCTGCGGCCTATGGGTCCCGGCCTGCGCCGGGACGACAGCGTTGGGTGGGGCGCCAACTCCCTTGACAATTATTTTAAGTATAAAATATTATCCCTTGTCGGCTCCGATGGGGAAACGCCCCCGGTCGCCGAAGCCAGAGCATGATCCGGAAAAGTGGCACCCGGTTTTCCGAGGCGATCATGCTCAAACGGAAAAGCGAGAACGCCATGCGTATCGTTTGCATTGGAGGCGGGCCGGCCGGGCTTTATTTCGGCATCCTGATGAAGATGCTGGATCCCGCGCACGTCATTTCGGTGGTCGAGCGCAACCGGCCCTACGACACCTTCGGCTTCGGCGTGGTGTTCTCGGATGCGACCATGGACAACATGCGCAAATGGGATCCGGTCACCGCTGACACGATCGAGCAGGCCTTCAACCACTGGGATGACATCGAGGTCCTGATCAAGGGCCGGCGCATGCGCACCACCGGCCACGGCTTCGTCGGCATCGGCCGCAAGCGGCTGCTCAACATCCTGCAGGCGCGCGCCGAGGAACTCGGCGTCGAGTTGATCTTCGAGCGCGAGGTGAATTCCGATCTCGAATTCCCCGACGCCGATCTCATCGTGGCGTGCGACGGCGTCAATTCGAAGATCCGCACCAAATACATCGAGGCCTTCCAGCCCGACATGCTGATGCGGCCGAACCGCTATATCTGGCTCGGCACCAACCGTCCGTTCGACGCCTTCACCTTCGACTTCCGCAAGACCGAGCACGGCTGGTTCCAGGCGCACATCTACAAGTTCGAGGAGGGCGCGGCGACCTTCATCGTCGAGACCACCGAGGAGGCCTATCTCGCCCACGGTCTCGACAAGATGGAGCAGGGCGACTCCATCGCGTTCTGCGAGAATGTGTTCGCGGAAATCCTCGAGGGGCATCATCTGGTCTCCAACGCGCGACATCTGCGCGGCTCGGCCTGGCTGTCGTTTCCCAGGCTGATCTGCGGCAAATGGACCGCGTTCAACGGCAACAGCCATGTCGTGCTGATGGGCGATGCCGCCCACACCGCGCATTTCGCGATCGGTTCGGGAACCAAGCTCGCGCTGGAGGATGCGATCGAGCTGACCAACCAGTTCAAGATCCACGGCGCGACGCGCGACAGCATTCCCGCGGTGCTCAAGGCTTACGAGGAGCTGCGCCGCGTCGACGTGGCGCGGATCCAGAACGCCGCGCGCAACGCGATGGAATGGTTCGAGGTGGTCGGCTCGCGCTATGCCGACACGCTCGAGCCGGAACAGTTCATGTATTCGCTGCTGACCCGCTCGCAGCGCATCAGCCACGAGAACCTGCGGCTGCGCGACAAGACCTGGCTCGAGGGCTATGAGCGCTGGTTCGCGGAGCGCAGCGGCGTGGCCGCGACCAACGACCGCGTCACGCCGCCGATGCTGACGCCGTTCCGGATTCGCGGCCTGTCGCTTCACAACCGGATCATCGTCTCGCCGATGGCGATGTATTCGGCGGAGGAGGGCGTGCCGACCGACTTCCATCTGGTGCATTTCGGCTCCCGCGCGCTCGGCGGCGCCGGCCTGCTGTTTACCGAGATGACCTGCGTCTCGCCGGAGGCGCGGATCACGCCCGGCTGCTGTGGCCTGTGGAACGACGCGCAGGCGGCGGCCTACAAGCGCATCGTCGACTTCGTGCACCAGAATTCGCAAGCCAGGATCGGCATCCAGCTCGGCCATGCCGGCCGCAAGGGCTCGACGCGCGTCGCCTGGGAAGGCATGGACGAAGCGCTGCCGGACCATAACTGGCCGCTGGTGTCGGCTTCGTCAGTGCCTTATCTGCCCGACGGCCAGATCCCGGAGCCGATGAGCCGCGCCGAGATGGACGAGGTACGCGACCAATTCGTCGCGGCGGCACAGCGCGCCGTGGGCGCGGGTTTCGATATCCTGGAGCTGCACTGCGCTCACGGCTATCTGCTGTCGAGCTTCCTCTCGCCGCTGACCAACCGCCGCACCGACGACTATGGCGGATCGATCGAGAACCGCGCGCGTTATCCGCTGGAGGTGTTCCGCGCCGTCCGCGCGGTGTGGCCGGAGGACAAGCCGATGTCGGTCCGCCTGTCGTGTCACGACTGGGCCGAGGGCGGCAACACGCCCGAGGATGCGCTGGCCTTCGCAAAGCTGTTCAAGGAGGCGGGAGCCGACCTGATCGACTGCTCGTCGGGACAGGTCTGGGCCGACGACCATCCGATCTATGGCCGGCTCTACCAGACGCCGTTCGCCGACAAGATCCGCAACGAGGTCGGCATCGCCACCATCGCGGTCGGCGCGATCTCGGAGGCGGATCACGCCAACTCGATCATCGCCGCCGGCCGCGCCGATCTCTGCGCCATCGCGCGGCCGCATCTCGCCGATCCGGCCTGGACGCTGCATGAGGCCGCGAAGATCGGCGTCAAGCAGGTCGCGTGGCCGAAGCAGTACCTGTCGGGCAAGTCGCAATACGAGGCCAATCTCGAACGCGCTGCCGCGGGAGTGAAGGCATGATGAGGTTCTGGCCCAACGCACATGCGCTGGTGACCGGTGCCGGTTCCGGCATCGGCGCCGCGACGGCGATCGCGCTCGCAAAAGCCGGCGTGTGCGTCAGCATCGCCGGCCGTCGGATCGACGCGCTGAAGGCGACGGCGGCATCGCTCGACAAGCAGGTTGGCGCCGTGGTCTCGATCGACGTGACGGATGAAGCTGCGGTCGCCAAAGGTATCGCGCAGATCGAGGCTGAGGCGGGGCCGATCGATATTCTCGTCAACAATGCCGGCAAGGCCGCGAGCGCGCCGTTCGACAAGACCGGCGCGGCGCTGTGGGCCGACATGCTGGCGAGCAACCTCTCCAGCGTGTTCCTGGTGACACATGCCGTGCTGCCCGGCATGGCGCAGCGCGGCCGCGGTCGCGTGATCAACGTCGCCTCGACCGCGGGTCTCACTGGCTACGCCTACGTCTCCGCCTATGTCGCGGCCAAGCACGGCGTCATCGGCCTCACGCGCTCGCTGGCGTTGGAATATGCACGGCGCGGCGTCACCGTGAATGCGGTCTGCCCCGGCTACACCGATACGCCGCTGGTGGCGGATGCCGCCGCCAACATCGTCGCCAAGACCGGCCGCAGCGAGCAGGAGGCGCGCGCCGCGTTGGCAAAAGTCAATCCGATGCAGCGGCTGGTGACGCCGGAGGAGGTCGCCGACGCCATCCTCTGGCTTGCCGCCGAGGGCGCATCGTCAATCAACGGACAAGCCGTCGCGGTTGCCGGCGGCGAAGTCCTTACCGGGTGAAGGAACACGTGATGTCCGAGATGAAAGCAAAGCTCCGGCCGTTCAAGGATTATCCCGCCAAGCACTTCCGCTGGCAGGTTGATGCGAGCGGCCGTGTCGCGACCATCACGCTGAACCGGCCGGACAAGAAGAACCCGCTGACTTTCGAATCCTACGAGGAGCTGCGCGATCTCTTCACCAATCTCAAATACGCCTCCGATGTCCGCGCCATCGTGCTGACCGGCGCCGAGGGCAATTTCTGCTCCGGCGGCGACGTGTTCGAGATCATCGAGCCGTTGACGCGGATGGCGATGCCGGATCTGCTCGCCTTCACCCGGATGACCGGCGAGGTCGTGCGGGCGATGCGCAAATGCCCGCAGATCATCGTCGCAGCGATCGACGGCATTTGCGCCGGGGCCGGCGCCATGCTGGCGCTGGCGTCCGACCTGCGGCTGGCGACGCCGCAGGCCAAGACCGCGTTCCTGTTCACCCGCGTCGGCCTTGCCGGCGCCGACATGGGCGCGTGCGGGTTGCTGCCGCGCGTGATCGGGCAGGGCCATGCGGCCGATCTGCTCTACACGGGACGTGCGATGAGCGCCGAGGAGGGTTTTGCGTGGGGTTTCCACAACCGTCTGGTGCCGCCGGCGGAGCTCGCCGGTGCCGCGCAAGACCTGGCGCGCTCGCTCGCGGATGGGCCGTGGTTCGCGCATGGGGTGACGAAAACGATGTTCAACCAGGAATGGGCGATGGGCGTCGACGAGATGATCGAGTCGGAAGCGCAGGCGCAGGCGATCTGCATGGTCACCGGCGATTTCCGCCGCGCCTTCGAGGCGTTCGCCGCCAAGCAGAAACCGGCCTTCGAGGGCAATTGAGATGATCGAGATCCTGCAACCCCAAGGATGGGCCAAGCCGATCGGCTACGCCAACGGCATGGCCGCGCGCGGCAAACAGCTCTTCATCGCGGGCCAGATCGGCTGGAACGGACAATGCGTGTTCGAGACCGACGATCTCGTGGCGCAGATCGGCCAGACCTTGCGCAACATCGTCGCGGTCGCGGCCGCCGGCGGCGCCGGGCCGGAGCACATCGTGTCGATGACCTGGTACTTGCTCGACCGCAAGGAATATTCCGCGCGGCTGAAGGAGATCGGCACGGTCTATCGCGACATCATCGGCCGGCGCTTTCCGGCGATGACCGCGATCCAGGTTGCCGGCCTGATCGAGGACCGCGCCAAGGTGGAAATCCAGGCGACTGCGGTGGTGCCGGATTGAGGGTGACGCAGTTCCGCCAACCCCGTCATCCCCGCGCAATGGCTCCGCCATTGTCGCTGGAGGAGCGCGCAGCGCGTCTCGAAGGATGCACGGCCCGGGTAGTGGCCGTCGACCCTTCGAGACGCGCGTTCCGCGCTCCTCAGGGTGACGGGGATAGATTGGAGTTCGCTGAAGCAATGTTAAGGCTAAGCCCAATCATCGCGGGCCCAGCCAAGTTCGGGGCCGCAAACCCGCTTGCGGCCGGGCGAGCGGGCGTGCGACCCTAGGCCAAAGCGTAAAAACGTCCTGTGTTTGAGTGGAGGTGAGGACGATGAAGGCGATTATCGTCGGAGGCGGAATCGGGGGCCTCACCACTGCGCTGATGCTGCGCTCGCGCGGCATCGCTTGCGAACTGTACGAGCAGTCCGAGACGATCCGCGAGCTCGGCGTCGGCATCAACACCTTGCCGCATGCGATCCGCGAGCTGGCGGGGCTTGGCTTGCTCGACAAGCTCGACGAGGTGGCGATCCGCACCTATGAGCTGTTCTATCTGACGCGGCATGGCCAGCAGGTCTGGCACGAGAAGCGCGGGCTCGATGCCGGCCACGACGTGCCGCAATTCTCGATCCATCGCGGCCGCCTGCAAAGCGTGATCCATCAGGCCGTGGTCGATCGGCTTGGCGCGGATGCGATCCACACCGGCTGCCGGCTCGGCTCCTTCACCCAGGATGAGGGCGGCGTCTCGGCCTATTTCTTCGATCGCAGTGGCGCCCATGTGCACACCGCGCGCGGCGACATCCTGATCGGCGCCGACGGCATCCATTCGAAAGTGCGGCAGACGCTGTTTCCGGACGAGGGCGGGCCGTGCTGGAACGGCCTGATGCTGTGGCGCGGCGCGACCGACTGGCCGGCCTTCCTGACCGGGCGCTCGATGATCATCGCCGGCGGCCTGAACGCCAAGGCCGTGATCTATCCGATCGCGCCGGGCTCGAGCCCCGCGAGCCGCCTCACCAACTGGGCGGTGCTGGTGCGGATCGGCGACGGCACCTCGCCGCCGCCGCGCCGCGAGGGCTGGTCCAATCTCGGCCGGCGCGACGAGATGATGCCCTATGTCACGAGCTTCACGATCCCGCAGGTCGACTTTACCGGCCTGATCAACGCGACGTCGGAGTTCTGGGAGTATCCGTGCTGCGACCGCGATCCCTTGCCGTATTGGTCGAGCGGCCGCGTCACGCTGCTCGGCGACGCCGCGCATCCGATGTATCCGGTCGGCTCGAACGGCGCATCGCAGGCCATTCTCGATGCGCGCTGCCTGGCCGACATGCTGGCGCGATCGGAGCACCCGCGCCAGGCGCTGGCGGCCTATGAGCGGCAGCGGCTGCCGATGACCGCCGACATCGTCGCCTCCAACCGCCGCGGCGGGCCGGAGGGCGTGATCGACGCCGTCGAGCAACTCGCGCCCCAGGGCTTTACCGACGTCGACACCATCCTCAATTACGAGGCGCGCGAGGCGATCGTCCGCGGCTATGCCGCCAAGGCCGGCTTCGCCGCGCGTGTGGTGGCGCGGCAGTAGGAGACAACGTCCGATCTGTCGATCCGTCACCCCGAGAGAATGTGAATGTACTCAGCGTCGTCCTGGCGAAAGCCAGGACCCAGGACCCATTACCCCAACCGTTTGTTGTTGTGCGACGTTGGGGCCACTATCGCACTTTCAATTGAATTCGGTGGTTATGGGTCCCCTGAGTTCACAAACGAAGTGCAACACTTCCTTGAGGAGGTGTTGCCATGGGGCGGACTTACAAGCAGCTCTCTCTGGACGACCGATGCGAGATTGCCTGCCTATCGGCCAATGGCAGCTCGGTCCG
>NZ_JADYVV010000071.1:0-50996 GCF_020194035.1 Bradyrhizobium sp. BRP56 | reverse complement strand
CTCCTGCGAACTCAGCACCAACGGCGCGATCGGCCGGCCTTTCACACCTGCATTCGCCACGAGCGCTCTCCTCTCTAGAGATCCGAGCGATCAACTAATGTCACGAACTTCCGTTCCAGATGACTAGTTCGTGAAATATCTCGTCGGTGGCCATCTCAACGAGAGGCTTCACGTTCCCAAGAGCGACAAACATCCTCAGGAGAAGAAAAACTCTTTGACGGTCGTGATCGTTGGGTAGTGCCTTTATAAGGAGGTCGCGAATGGCCTCGCGTGCATTTTGCAGATGCTCACCCCCGGCGTCACTCAGGTAGGTGCGGCCGAGCGGTCTCATCGCATCGTGAATCTTGAAACGATCGACACCGAAAATCTGGATTGTACCGCTTGTTCGCAATCGCCTGAATGCCGTGGCCGCGATCTCCGGCTCGAGGTCGAAGGCGCGCTTCAATACGACACTGGCTTCGGATTGAGTCAGTGGGACGTCGCTGAGACTGAGCGCCGCGACAGCGCGGCGCTCAGGGTCGTTAAATCTGTCGAAGACATCTGACAGAATAAGTTCTTGCGCAGTCTCGACAATATGGGTGCGGTCCTCAAGCGCCGCGCAGACTCGGGTGACCACCCCCTCGTAGCTTTCAGCCGCAATTTTCAGCGCATTCTGGACGTAGAGCGGCAGCCCACCAGTGATTTTCAACAAGCGCTCATAGTCTGAGAAATCCCCACGGCATCCGAGCGACGCTCCCTCGGCCGCGGCCGTCTCATTGGACCAGCCGAGAAGCAACTCCGCCTTCACGCCAAGCGTTGCCTCGATTCGGGCGATCGTTGCGCTGGGCTGGGCGAGAAGCACAAACTGCAGCTGATCGGAGGCCCCGACCAGCGAAACCAAATCCGCGGCTGCAATGCGATGCGCGTTATCCAACACCACAGTCGCGGTGAGTTTGTCCTCGGCTAGGTGGCGACCGATCGCAAACAGGATTTCGGTGCCGCTTGCGCCCGGTAACAAGATCTCGCCTAGCTTGCCGCCACGCGATCCGAAGATGCGAGCTGCAAGTTCGCGTGCGACGGCATTGGCCAGCGCAGGGCCGGATATCTCGGCAATATCGTAATATGCCAGACGGTCAGAAGTATGCAGAGCTGTCTGAGAAACCCAGGACGTCTTTCCTGCACCGGAGAGGCCGACGACGAGCCGCACGCGTTGGCCATTTGCCAGATTTGGTTCATGTTCCTGCGGACGATATCGAAGCGGCGGAGCAGGAAAATCTTGGAGTTGGACAACAAGCTGCTCGAAGAGTGCCGGTAATTCCTCAACCGTGAACGTGTGATTGGAGCTTGGCTCAATCCCACCCGCTGCTGCCATCATCCGGCCAGCGATTTTCCAGACGAGGGTTTCTGGAGCCAATACGGAAAAAGGAAGCGTTTCGGCAGCCGCTCGGCACGCCTCGAAACCATCCGCGATGGTCCTCCACGGCAAGGGAAGGGCTTCGTCTACCGCCGGTGATTGCGGCCAATGGAGCCTGGTGTCGGACGGCCATTCTTTACCTGTGATAAGCTTGGCAAATTCCGGCCCAGGCGCACTATTCGATACTATGACGAACTGGCATGAACCGCTCCGTCGACCTTCCTCGTGCTCCTGTCTAATAGCCGCGAACCTTGAGAGTGCGCCATCAATGTCGCTTAGAATAAGGTTAGATGCCCGAGTTTTGACTTGTAGGTAGATTCGTCTGTCAGGCTGGACGAGTTCGACGTCTTCATCATTCTCGACGATGACATGGGTCACACCGGCCCGGGCAGCATCAAACAGACACGCGGCGGCATAGAGGTGCTGATAGAGGAACCCGCGATGAACGGCTTCGATCCGGGCAAGTTGACGGGGATCAAGGTTGAACGTTTCCATATCTGGCGGTCTCGTTATGGCTCAATAAAAGCGTGCGATGGCCGCTCGCGTTCGGCGATGGGTATCCGCTCTGTCGCACCTGTCGTTGAACTGCATCATGCCTTCAATTTCTCCTGGATTAGGCGCGTCGCAGCATTCGCGGGATGTGGACACGGTGAAAACCGTGGGTCTGCACTTGTCGGCGAAGTTTGGGGGTGTCATTGACGCCGAACGCAACCGCCGCCTTCAAGGGGCTGGCAAAGGTTGCGTAGAAGGTCCAGCGAGCGTCTTTCGGCAGAGGCGCGTTCTGCCGACGGTCGGTGATGACGACGTCGCGCGGGTCTTTGGTATTGCGGAAGGCATGGAAGGTGATCCAATCGGGCCGCCTGTAACGTGCCGCCTTGCTGAAGGGCACCGACTGAACCTTCACGTCGCTTTGGTCGAGAACCCAATCGCGCTGTTCCAATATCTGCCTGACCATGTGGCCGACCATCTGCTTGACGCGGTCAACCAGAACATCTTCGCGAAACTCCTCCAGAAGCTGCTCCTCGATGCCCTCGACGGCAGGCTTTCCGAGCTCCGAGGCCGTCTCCAAGCGAGCGATAGTGGCGGGCTTCGTAAGAAACGACCAAATCCGCTGACCGATGTCGGACTCCGAGAGCGAGGCGAATTTCTCCGGATTGTAACGAAGCATGATAAAGGTCTCCTTGACCGGTCATAAATGGCCGGTCATAAATGCCTAGTCAAGGGTACTGCACGTTGAATTGCCCAGTTTGCTGGTTTGCCGCCAGTGTGCCGCTCCGATTCCGGTCGGCTGCCTCACGCTGCCAGGCTCCCTCATGTAAATTTTGAGTCATCGAATACACGGGATGAGGTTGAGATGAGGAAGGTCGTGCCGAACGGGAAGGCGGTGAAAGCCCTGAGGGAGCAGCTTGAAAGGCTGTCGACCCAAAAGGAAATGGCGAGTGAAATCGGTGTCAGCATTCGCATGCTTCGTATGATCGAGAATGAGAATGCGCCAATTGCAGTGACAACGGCTGAACGGTTGGCAAAAGCGCTGCAAGTTCATCGTGAACGCATTATCCTTGGCTCCGAGCTTTCGGAAATGACGCCGACCGTAAGTGCGCCGGAAGTCCTTTCCGCGCTGATGGAAGATGAGGACCGGCTCATCCCCCGCAACGACTATGACATCGCCAGTGCGACAGCGGACGAGGGCGCGCTCTATACGGAGGCGGCCCGCTCGCACGACGTGGCCTGCATTATCGAGACAACGCTCGATGAGGAAACTGGAGCCTATGCGCAGGAGCTTTTCGATATCCTCGTTGGCTTGTCCTGGTCGCAGCGAGATATTCTCGTCGACATTCCCCCCGCGACGGAGATCGCGGTTCGCCGGCGCCTGCGACAGCTCATCGTCCTTCTCAAGGGCAACGACATCTGGATTTATCGAACCTCGGTTCTGAGGCGATTGCCGGAGCGCTACACGGTCGCACCGCCGGACGAGCCGTTCTCCTATCAAAGCCGTCAGGTCGTAGCACTAGGGCCGCCGGGTGAATATGGCGAGACCACCATGCGCGTGCCGATCGATCATGGGCAGCCGTTCATCCTTCCGGCATGGCGGAAGCTTCGCAAGAGCGACAACGAAACAGAGACAGCCTGATGATGAGACGCAATCGCTTGATCGTCGCAGAATTGCACGCGCGCACTGAAATCAAATAGAAGTGCATTGGGCGGAAGTCGGGGGAGCGTATGAAGTTTAAGCTGGAAAATACTTTCGAGGACAATCTCGCTTTGTTTAGGGCCGAGGCTGTACAGATCGATCCCGAATGCGCGAAGATCCTCTTCGACAATTTGCATCTGCTGGATTCGGGAGGTGACACCGCGCCAAGCCGGGCAACAATCGGCGAGTTTCATAAGGCGGTACTGGATGCGCTTGATGGCATGTCCATCCCTCTGGGCGAGGACAAGGCATGACGCGGTATTTCCTGGGCAGCCTGTCCATCGAGGGTTTTCGTGGGATCAATAATGACGGTGACCCGCTCGTCCTCAAGTTCAAATCTGACGCCGTCAACTCGGTGCATGCGCCGAACGGCGTCGGTAAAAGCTCCATATTCGAAGCCGTTTGCTTCGCGATCCACGGCATTGTCCCGCGCCTGAAGGCGCTCCAGGAAGCCGAGCAGGGCGACAGCTATATCGTGAATCGCTTCCATCCCGGGCAGCAAGCGACGGTTGATCTGATATTCGCCAGCGATGACGCCTCGCCAGATGTGGCGATCAAGGTGGTGCGGGCTGCCAACGGTGCGCGCCTAGTGACTTCGCCGAGCGGTCATGCCGACCCGCAGCAGTTCCTCGCGAGCCTGCAGGAGGATTTCGTCCTCGTCGACTATAATCGGTTCGCAAAGCTCATCGATATCTCCGCCTTGGAGCGGGGACGTTCTTTCGCATCGCTCGTGGGACTGAGCCGATACTCCCGGCTACGTCAGGCTCTGGACGGCGCCAAGCGAACGCAGAACGTCAACAGTGATCTGGGCCTCTCCGCGCTTGATGCCGAGGTGACCACAGGCGCGCGCGCGTTGAGTGCGATCGAGCGGCGTGTCATTGCGGCGCATGACGAGGTCGCCGGAGCGGGAAGCGCCGCCGTCGATAAACTCTCCGATCTGAAGGCGGCGGTAACCGCCGCCTTATCCGCCATCGCCTTGCTCAAGCCATTGATCGGCGAGGCCTCGGTAATGGATCTCGATTTCGAAGCGGCAGAGTTGGCGATCGAGAAACAGGAAGGCGGCGAAGCGCGAAAGACGCTGGACACGCTAACGACCTCCGCCACGTCGCTGGCGGGGCTTGAGGTCACGGTAGAGGAATTGGCCGACGTTGATCGGCTGCTCGAGTTGGCCGGAAGAAGAGACGAGGCCGTGCGCAGCGTCGGCGCGGAAGCATTGCACGCCCTTTTGCGCGATGCGCTGGCTGTGGTGTCCGGCTCCGATTGGCACGACCCGAATCAATGCCCAGTTTGCGGGGCGAAAGGTAGTGATGCTCTAAAGCCGCGGCTGGAAGGCAAGATCGCTAAATACGATGTAGCCGCTCAGCTCGGGGCCGAACTCATCAACGATGTCGCCACAGCGCCTGGGATCGCGAAGCTACGCAAGCTTGAAGAGGCGCCGGCCATGGCGATCGCGACGGGTGATCGCTTGCACGTAGCGTTCGATTTGGCCGCCAAGAAGGGGGATTTGGCGACCTCCGACCTGGAGATCATCAAGGCGCGCCTCGGGGTTCTTGAAACGCAGCGTGGCGAAACTCTTGCTCGGGTGCGAGGTGAGGCCGACGCGTTGCAGGCGCGCTTGCCTCCCTCATTGGTGCAGGTAACCCGCATCCTCAGCTTCGCAAAGCAGTTCCGCGATGCCGTGCTGGAATACGAGAGCGGCGAGCCGGTGCTCAAGGTGAAACAGGACAAGCTCAAGGTTCTGAATCGCTGGAAGACATTCATCACGCGCGCCGGCCAAAGCTTTGCTGATGCCGAAGCCGAACTGGCCAACGAGCGGATTGGCGAGATTCAGACCGCTTGTCAGGATCTGTTCGGCCGGTTCGTGCGAGGCGGTCCCGATGTGAAGCCGACCCTGAGCCGCGCGCAGAACAGCGAAAACGTTGATCTAAAGCTCGCGGACTTCTTCGGCCTACAGGACCTCAGTGCCCGGGCTCTACTCTCGGAAAGCTATCGGAACGCTGTGGCGGCTGCGATTTTCTTCGCGGCCGCGACCAAGCACAGCGGTGTTCCGCGCTTCATGGTGCTCGACGACGTGACATCGAGCTTTGACGCTGGTCACCAGTTCGCGTTGATGGACGCCGTGCGGACGTTGCTACGCTATGGCGCTGTGCCGGACGGGCTGCAGTTCATTTTCCTGAGCCATGACACCAGCCTGGAGAAGTACTTCGACAAGCTCAATGGCACTGCGGATTGGCATCACCAGAAGCTCCAAGGCATGCCTCCAAAGGGGCGGCTCATGGTATCGGCCCAGGAGGCGGATCGTCTCAAGGCGCAGGCGTTGCAGCACCTGAATGCTGGCCAGATCGATATTGGTGCGCCGATCCTGCGGCAATATCTCGAATACAAGCTGGGACAGATTATCGCCAAGTTGGAGATCCCTGTTCCACCGGACTATGCCACCCGTGGTGACAAGCGGACGCTTTCGACCTACATCGACGCAATCGGCGAGGCCGTGAAGCTTTATCATGCGGCCAATCGGTGTGTGCTGACGCCTCAGCAGATCGCCGATCTCCAAAACCATCATGTGCCATCGATCGTTGGGAATTTCGTCAGCCACTACGAGACCGGCGCGGGGACGCCTTTCAACGCCTACGCCTTGCTGGGGGTGTTGCAGAGCATTGATAGTCTCGCGGACTGCTTTACCTACGTTGATCCGAGTAACGGACAGAAGCGATACTATCGCCGGTTAGATCGCCGTTAAGCGACTCACGGAGGCTACGCGACAATCTCGCGATCAAGCAACAACAGGGCCGAAGGCCCTGGCGTTGCGCGTGCAGGGAGTTGCCGCAAGCTAGTCGAAGTGTGGGTCGGGATAGCGCTCTTCGATGACGTAGCGCATGACATTCCACCAGACGTTCTCGATCGTGTAGTCCATCGGTTTGATTTTGCGTGGGACCCACTCGCCGAGCGAGCTTGCCATGCGGACATGCCCGGGGGTCTTGATTTCCGGTTCCCTCTCGGCGGCCGTGCCCGATTTGACCGACAGCTCAATGACGTTGAGCGTATCCCGATCATATTCAATGATCGCCTGGAGGAAGCTGCCCTTATCGGTTAGCGGATGAGCGGCTGTATGGGATACAAGAGCCACTTGCAGTTTATCGCCCATTGCGATGTAAGGCTCTAGCAGTCCGTCTGTCTGGAGGCCTTGGCGCCAGCGGTCGTGGGTGTCGAGGGCGTCTGGAAAATCGCCCCAGTTGAAGTCTCCCCGGCCGCCGAAGGTGATCTTGCCGTAACCATCGACATGGTAACGCAGCGCGTCCATCAGCTCGAGCGCTCGACGCGGGTCTTTTTCTGTAAGGACCGCGTCGATGGCTCCCAACACCTCCTCCATGTCGAAAACGATCTTTCTGAGCTCCTCTTTTTGCTCAACAAACATCTTCGGGATTTCACCGACGGGGTTCGGAAGCGGAAGTGTCCAAGGAAAGTCGATGTCGTCTTCGCTGAAGCGCCGATAGGGAATGTTGAGCTTGTCCAGGAAGGCGGCCGACTGGTAGTAGGTCTGGCTCTTCAAGCTATGCTCGATCTGATCGAGTGCGAGCTTACGGGCATTAATTCTAAAAGTGCCTTGGAGCGCAGTCGTGCCGACGACGTAGCTTTCCGGTGAATGGGTGCTGCTGATGGATAGCGTGTTGACGATTTGCCGGGCCGACAGCAGGTACATCTCGCCGTCGTCCTCCCGGCCGACGTGAAGAAGCGCGAAGAAGCCTTCGAGCGGCATTCCTTTGTCGTCAACCACGTAGCTTTTGGGAATGTAGTGCGTTGTGCGGCGATCCTGAAAATATTTTGCCTGTATCACTCCGACGCGCGGCGGGACTCTATCGGTAAATCGCTGCGTGGTGGTGCGTCGCTGTATGAGAAAATCGGCCCCGTCGGTATCTACGCTCCGCTCGAGAACCCAGAACCGGTCGATGAGAAAAGAACGCGTACGCGCTTCTCCGACGGCGCCGTTCTCCATAATTTTGAGCCACGTCGGCCAGCTGTCTTCCACGAGATTGTCCTGTGCTTTCTGGGGTTTTGTCGGTGTCGGATTTGCCGCGAAAAGCACCTTACTCGTCTGTATTCAGTTTCTGGAGTTCCCCAAGGAAGATCGTGCCGATTTCGACGGCGCGTTCAGCGGTCTCCGGGTCCACATCCATGCCATGCGTAGCTTCGTTCATGGTGTGGAGGGCGTCGAGCATCTGCTCTGTGCTACTTGGCACCGATCCATTTCGATGCAGATCACGGAGCATTTTCATGATGCCGGTCGGCCGGTCGAAAGCGACGCCTCGCTTGTCCGCGAGATCGCGTACCGCGCGCTCGATTTCGATGCGTAGCTTGACCACGGACATCAGTGGAAATTCTCGCGCGAACTCCGCGGCCGTCGGGAGGGCATCCTCGAGTTGTGGCGGCAACGCAGCCGAGAGCTGATACTGGGCGACCCCCATCGGTTTGCTGGAGTCTCGCAACGCGTATTCCACGATCACCTCGTTGCGCCCTTTGCACAAGATGATGCCGATGGTCGGTTTGTCGTCGGGATGGCGCAATTGCTCGTCCACGGCCGAGAGGTAAAAGTTCATCTTTCCCGCAAATTCGGGTTTGAAGTCTTCGATCTTCAGCTCGATCACCACGAAGCAGCGAAGACGCAGATGATAGAAAAGAAGGTCCAAGTAGTAATCCTGCCCGCCGACTTCGAGGTGATATTGGCTGCCGACGAATGCGAAGCCCTTGCCGAGCTCGAGGATGAGTGAACGCAGATGCTCGACCAAACCACGCTCGAGGTCGCGCTCCAGCATGTCTGGGCCAAGCGAGAGGAAGTCGAACGTGTAGGGGTCTTTGAGGATTTGTTGGGCAAGCTCGGACTGCTCTGCGGGCAGGGTTCGCGAGAAATTGGTGAGGGCGCTTCCTTGCCGGGCAAAAAGCTTGCTTTCGATCTGATGGACAAGAACGTTACGACTCCAGCCGTGTTCAATTGCCTGCCGCGCGTACCAGGTGCGCTCTTCCTGCGTTTTGACGGCGTCGAGCAAACGGACGTTATGCCCCCATGGCAATAGTGCAACAACCTGTTGCACAAATTCGCCGTTGGGCCAGGCCTCGGCGAACGAGCGCATGTATTTCAGATTCCGGGGCGATAAACCGGTCATTTCCGGGAAAGCCAGGCGAAGATCGCCAGCCAGACGGTCGACCACCCGGGCACCCCAACCTTCGCGCTCCTGCCGTTCCAGGATGTCGCGCCCGATCGTCCAGTAGAGCGTCACTAGCTCGCGGTTGATCGACAAGCTGGCTCGGTGGCGTGCCGCCGCGATCTTCTGCTTCAGATCCCCGACGAACGCCGTGTAGCTTTGCGCGTCCACTTCGCCAGCGGAACCGAGCGCATCGCTGCGGCGAGGGGGCTTTCGCGGCCGCGAGCTCATGCGGCCTCTTTCAGTCGCTTCTTCGCCAGCATGGCGCGCACGAATTTGTCCCATTTCGCCATGCCAGCGCGTTTCTCGATCATATAGTGCCAGCGGTCGTAGTGCTTGGAGCTGACATCCTGTAGCGCGTGGTTCTGGAGGCGATCGCGGATTTCCTTCGACACGCCTGCCTTGCCGGCGAGCGTCTTGAACGTGCGCCGGAGATCGCGGTTTGTCGCATATGGAATCACGCCGCGATCTCGCTGCCGCCAAACAAAGCTATAAAGAGTGCCGTGGCTGACAGGCTTCGAGGGGTCCTTGGCGGAGGGGAAGAACCAGCCATACTCGTTCGGCTTGATCTTTTCGATCAGCTCGGCGGCAAGCAATGGCACTGGGACAGCGTGCGGCTGGAGGTTCTTGGTCTTCGACCAGTCGATGATTCGCTCACTGGCGTCCCATTGATTGACATGAAACCGCGCGATCTCCTCGACGCGCTGCCCTGTCAGCATGATGAGTTGCACCGCGCGGGGATAGGAGGGGTGGACCGGCGTGTCGGGGCTCTCCAGCCAGCGATAGAGTTGCACAAACTCGTCTTCGTCAAGCCAGCGCGTGCCCTGGATCTTAGGCTCGGTAGGAATGCCGGTTGCCGGATTGAAAGGGAGTCGAAAGCGTCTGGAAGACTGCTGCCGATAGTCGTTGTCAGACTTCATGCCCCAGCTAAAGGCGGCATGGAGATAGGAGCGCACATGGTCGGCCATTGATTTGGCACCGCGCTCGTAGATCGGGC
Organism: Bradyrhizobium sp. BRP56; assembly: GCF_020194035.1. NCBI lineage: Bacteria > Pseudomonadati > Pseudomonadota > Alphaproteobacteria > Hyphomicrobiales > Nitrobacteraceae > Bradyrhizobium > Bradyrhizobium sp. BRP56. Next base: position 41,217 of record NZ_JADYVV010000071.1, on the reverse strand, counting down.
GGATCAGCTCGATGATTTCCTCGGCCTCGATCTCGCGAGCGAGGCGGTTGCGTCCGAGCGTGTCGGCGATCTTGTTAAGGCCTTTTTCCGTTTCCTTCCAGGACGGCTTGCTCGCATCCTTGAGCGCGGCGACATAGCCTTCGAACAGATCAGCGACGGTGCCGGGGCGCGTGTCGGTAGCGATCTTGATGCTGCGACCCTTCTGGATGACGTCGGCGAAGTCGCGTTTGAATATTTCGCGTGCCTGGGCGAGCGATATGGAGGGATAAGCCCCGAGCTTCTTCTTGGTCCGCTTCCCATCGCGCCATTGCTGCGCCATCCAGTCGGCGGTGACGCGCTTCGGCATGGGCTTGAGGACAAGCACGAGGCGGCCGGTGCCGCGCCCTTCACCGTCGGCGAGATTTTCCTGTTTCTGACTTAGCTCCACCCGCTTCAACGCATGTCGGATCGCGGTGTCGGTCAGGCTTGGCATGGCGTTTCCTCCTGTGCCGCAACTGGGATCGGTCGAGGAGAAACGGGGATCGTTTGCTGGGATCGGAAAGCCGCTTTCAACCCCTCTTACCGCTCCCAATTTGCCATAGCCGCCCCCTGTGTGCAATGAAGAAAAAATCGGATATATCGTTGATGATTCATCGGTATTGAACGTGATCCAACGTGATCATAGGGTGGGTAGTGGGGTGGTTGTGCACCAGGATCAGCGCGGTGGCGGACAATTCCAGCGCGCGCTTGATCACCTCGCGCGGATAGACCGGGGTGTGATCGACGGTGCCGGTCTGCTGCACCTCGTCGGCGATCAGCTGGTTGCGCTTGTCGAGGAACAGGAGGCGGAACTGCTCCTTGTCGGCGAACGCCATGCCGGTGCGGCAATAGTCGATGACGTCGTTCCAGGACGACAGCGCGACGTTGCGCCTGATCTCACCCTTGGCGATCCGGCCCGCGGCGGCGGCGAGCAGCTTGAGCTGGTTGATCGAGGCATCCTTGACGCCCTCGACCTCGCGCAGCCGCGCCACCGGCGCGTGCACGACCTCGGCGAACGAGCCGAACTTCTTCAACAGCGCCTTGGCCAACGGCTTGGTGTCGCGGCGCGGGATCGCGGCGAACAGCGCCATTTCCAGCAGCTCATAGTCGGTCAGCGCGTCGGGACCGGCCGCATAGAAGCGCTCGCGCAGCCGTTCGCGATGGCCGTGATAATGCGGCGTCTCGTCGGGCTGATCGGGGCTGTCACTGGCTTTGGCGGGCATCGGCCACAACCATGCCGTGCTCGCGGCGATTTGCAAGAGCCGATGCAACTGCCGGGTTTGCCACGACGCTTCGGGCGAATTACCGTCGGCGGCAACAGTTCGAGAGCAAAGAGGGGGAGGGCCGCGTGACATCATTCAAGGTGATCCGCTCGCGTGCCGAGAAGCGCAAGGGCGGGCCGAAGGCGCTGGAGAAGCTGCTGCGGCCACCGGCGGGCGCCAAGGCGCTGGCCAAGCTCGGCGACGACCGCGTGCTGGCGGAGATGACGAGGCGCGTGTTCTGCGCGGGCTTTGCCTGGAGCGTGATCGACGCCAAATGGCCGGGCTTCGAGGAGGCGTTTCTCGGCTTCCAGCCCGCCAAGCTCGCCTTCAAGCCCGACGAGTTCTGGGAAAAGCTCGTCAGCGACGCCAGGATCGTGCGCAACGGCGCCAAGATCATGTCGGTGCGCGACAACGGCCGCTTCGTGCAGGAGATCGCGGGAGAGCACGGCAGCTTCGGCAAATTCCTTAGCGCCTGGCCGTCATCGGATGAGGTCGGACTGCTGGAGCTATTGGCCAAGCGCGGCAGCCGGCTCGGCGGCAACACCGGACAGATGCTGCTGCGCTTCCTCGGCTGGGACGGCTTCGTCACCTCGCGCGACGTCGTCGCCTGCCTGCGCGATGCCGGCCTCGATATCGCCGAGGAGGTCAAGTCGAAGCGCGATCTCGCCAAGGTGCAGGCGCAGTTCAACGCCTGGGCGGAGGAGACCGGACTGTCCTATCTGCATCTGTCGCGGATCTGCGCGATGTCGATCGGAGAGAACCACACGCCCGAGGAGATCATCGAGCGCACGCGGAGCGATTATTGACGAGGACGGTTACAACTCAACCCGATTAGACCTGAACCCACGGCTTCTCGCCATGGCGTTCGGACAGCGTGAAGATCTCGACGCCGTCGGCGGTGACGCCGACCGAATGCTCGAACTGCGCCGACAGCGAGCGGTCGCGGGTCACCGCGGTCCAGCCGTCGGACAGGATCTTCACATGCGGCTTGCCGAGATTGATCATCGGCTCGATGGTGAAGAACATGCCGGGCTTCAAGGGCGCGCCTTCGCCGGGGCGGCCGATATGGATGATGTTCGGCTCGTCGTGAAACAGGCGGCCGAGGCCGTGGCCGCAGAAGTCGCGCACCACGCTCATGCCCTGCGGCTCGACATAGCTCTGGATGGCATGGCCGATATCGCCGGTGGTGGCGCCGGGCTTGACCGAGGCGATGCCGCGCATCATCGCCTCATAGGTCACCTCGATCAGCCGCTCGGCCTTCCGCGCGATGGCGCCGATCGCATACATGCGGCTGGAGTCGCCGTACCAGCCGTCGACGATGAAGGTGACGTCGACATTGACGATGTCACCTTCCTTCAGCGGGCGGTCGCCCGGCATGCCGTGGCAGACCACGTGATTGATCGAGGTGCAGGTCGAGTAGCGATAGCCGCGATACATCAGCGTCGCCGGATAGGCGCCGTGGTCGAAGGCGAACTTGCGGACGAACTCGTCGATGACGGAAGTCGGGATGCCCGGCTTGACGATGTCGGTGAGCGCGTCGAGGCATTTCGACACCAGGGCGCCCGCCTTGCGCATGCCGGCAAAGCCGCTCGGTCCGTGCAGCTTGATCTGACCGGTCTTGCGAAGCGAGGTGTCGGTGGCGTCGATATAGCTCATGGGCGGGCTGTTTCTGCGGGCAAGGGGCTGATTTCAGGCCCTAATTTAATGATCGGCGCGCCCGGCGCAAGCCAAGGTTGGGCATGGGGACATGTCCAAACGGCTTGATTTTCAGGCCATATCCGGAACAGCGGCCGCCGCTGCTGCAAAAAGACCGCGCGCAAGCGCTAATTGGAGACCTCGACCACGCTCTCGACCGGCAGCGCGCCGCCGCGGATGCGGAGTTCCCGCACCGGGTAGGGCACCCTGATGCCCTCCTGCTTGAAGGCGTCCCACAGCGACAGCATGACGTCGCTCTTCACATTGTCCATGCCGTCGGGGTCGGCGATCCAGAAGGTCAGGGAGAATTTCATCCCGGCCTCGGCGAACTCGGTCAGGATGCAGTTCGGCGTCCGGCCCTTGGTGGCGCGCGGATGGGCCGCCGCGGTCGTGATCGCGAGCTTGCAGACCTGCCGCGGATTGGCGTCGTAATTGGTGGAGAAGGCGATCTTCACCAGCGTGTTCTTGTCGGTATAGGTCCAGTTGGTGACCTTCTGCGTCACCAGGTCCTCGTTCGGGATCAGGAACTCGCGGCCGTCGCCGGCGGCGACCGAGATGTAGCGGGTCTTCATCGCGCTGATCCGGCCCGAATTGTCGCCGATCGTGACGAGATCGCCGGGCTTCACCGATTTGTCGACCAACAGGATCAGGCCGCTGATGAAATTGGCGACGATCTTCTGCAGGCCGAGACCGATGCCGACGCCGGCCGCGCCGGTGAACACCGCGAGCGCTGAGAGGTTGATGCCGACCGCGCCGAGCGCGATCACGATCGCCGTCACCATCAATCCGATGCGGATGATCTTGACCAGCAGCACCTGGATCGACGGCGTCAGATCGGTGGCGCGGTTGATCCGGCTCTCGGCGAAATTGCCGGCGAGGTTGGTCAGCCACAGCGCCACGATCAGGAGCGCGCCGGCCTTGATCAGCAGCAGCGGGGAAAGGCGGAGGCCGCCGACCACGACCGCATATGCATCCAGCGTGTCGGCCGCCCAGTCGAGCTGGCCGATGATGCTGAGCGCGGCGACCACCCAGGCCGCGATCGAGACTGTTTTCACGATGAAGGCGTTGTCGATCACCGAGGTGACGAGGCGGATCACCAGCCAGGCCAGCGCCAGCTTGGCGGAGACCGCGATCAGATAGCTGCGGCTCGGCCAGGTCGCGTGCCACATCACGATGCGGGAGGTGATCATCAGGACCGCGAACACGGCGGTGGAAGCGCTCTTCACCATCACGCGGGCGAAGTGCCGGAGCGGCAGCGGCCAGCGCATCGCCAGCGACGACATGTCGACCCGCGCATGAATGGCGGTGTCGGCGGCGTAGGCGAGGCCCGCGGCGGCGAGGATGATGCCGAATTGCAGATAGAACCAGGGCGAGGCGACCTCGGCGCCGACCGAGCGCGCCGCCATTTGGATCGATTCGAGGACGTCCTTCCAGTTCAGGTCCATCGGCAAAATCTCAACTCAAAGCGCGGGTCAGCCAAATGTGATTCGAATGCGCAGGCAGAATCCCACAAAGGCGCGCACGCGACCATCGATACAACACAGTGTCGGGGCGACCTAGGGCTGATGAGACCGGGCACATTGCCGCTTATGGCAGAAATCGGTTGGCGTCCCAGTGTGGCGACGATAAGGATGCAATTGCAAGTATTTGAGACCTCCGAAGGCGCATGGCATCCCTCGACTCCGTCAGTATAGCGATCCTGCTCGGTGCGGTGCTGGTGATGGCCGGCATCCTGTCGAGCCTGCTGGCCTTGCGGTTCGGCGCTCCCTTGCTGCTGGTGTTCTTGCTGGTCGGCATGCTGGCGGGCGATTCCGGCCCCGGCCGGCTGCAGTTCGACGACGTCCGCACCACCTATCTGGTCGGCTCGGTGGCGCTGGCGCTGATCCTGTTCGATGGCGGATTGAAGACGCGGTTTGCCAGCATCCGCACCGTGCTGGTGCCCTCGATGGTGCTGGCGACCGCCGGCGTGCTGTTGACCGCGCTGATCACGGCGCCGGTCGCCCGTTTCGTGCTCGACCTCAACTGGACCGAGTCATTGCTGGTCGGCGCCGTCGTGGCCTCGACCGACGCGGCTGCCGTGTTCCTGCTGGTGCACACCCAGGGTCTGCGGCTACGCCCACGCGTCGGCGCGACGCTGGAGGCGGAATCCGGCACCAACGATCCGTTCGCGATCTTCCTCACCTTGATGCTGGTCGAGTTCATCTCGATCGGCCAGAGCTCGGCCTCGCACATCGCGCTGGAGTTCATCCAGGAGGCGGTGTTCGGCGCCATCATCGGGGTGATCGGCGGCCGGCTGGTGGTGATCGCGCTGAACTATGTAGCGCTGCCGCAGGGCCTGCATGCGCCGTTCGTCACCACGGCGGCATTGGTGATCTTCGGCGGCTCGCAGATCGTGCATGCCTCGGGATTTCTCGCGGTCTATCTCGCCGGTATCATCATCGGCAACCGGCCGACCCGCGCGCATAATTCGGTGGTGACGTTCCTCGACGCCGCGACCTGGCTGGCGCAGATCGTGATGTTCGTGCTGCTCGGCCTCCTGGTCTCGCCGCATCGCCTGCTCTCCAGCGCCGGCGGCGCCGTGCTGGTGGCGTTCGCGCTGATGCTGGTGGCGCGGCCGCTGGCGGTGCTGATCTGCCTCGCACCGTTCAAGTTCAACTGGCGGGAGAAGGTCTTCATCGCCTGGACCGGCCTGCGCGGCGCGGTCGCGATCTTCCTCGCCTCGATCCCGATGCTGGTCGGCTTGTCGAAGGCCTATCTCTATTTCGACGTCGCCTTCGTCGTCGTCATTATCTCGCTGCTGTTGCAGGGCTGGACGCTGGCGCCGGCGGCGCGGCGGCTGCATGTCGCGCTGCCGCGCGCCGAACGCGGCCCGCGCCGCGTCGAGCTCGATTTGCCCGGCCAGCTCGAGCAGCAGCTGGTCGGCTATCCGGTGCGGCCGAAGAGCCTGTATTTCCGTCGCGGGCTGATCCCGTCCTGGTCGAAGCCGACGCTGGTGATCCGCGACGAGCGGATCCTGACGCCGACCGAGGCCGATCCGGTCGCGCCCGGCGACTACATCTATTTGCTGGCGCCGCCGGAGCGCGCCGAGGCGCTCGACCGCTTCTTCGTCGACATGGCGCCGTCGAGCGCGCCCGATCCGCATCTGCTCGGCGACTTCATGGTGTCGGCCGAGCATACGCTCGGCGAGCTTGCCGAGATCTACGGCGTCAAGGTCGACGAGCACCAGGCCAAGCTGACGCTCGCCGACTATTTCGACGTCAATCTCGACCGCGCACCGAAGGAAGGGGCCGAACTGGCGCTCGACGAGATCGTGCTGGTGGCGCGCAGCATCAGCGGCGGCCGCGTCAACGTGGTCGGCCTGCGCCTGCCGGAGGAAGAGGAGAAGGTCGCGCCGCAAACGCGGATGCAGATCCTCAAGCGCAAGCTCGCCGACATCTGGGCGTCGGTGGCGGGGGTCTGAGCCGCGCCGTTACGTCTTGCGCAGGAAGTTCGAATCCGGCGCGAACTTCTTGATCATGTCGGACAGCCCGTCGTCGGCCGGCGGACCGGACGAGCCTTTGGACGCCGCGTCCGGCTTGGTCTCGCCCTTGATTTTCTGGCCGGAAATCTCGGCCAGCGCCGCGAGCAGCGTCTCGTCGAGATTGTCGGCCGCTGTCTTCGCAGGTGGTGTCGTCGGAGCTGGCGTCGTGGCGGGCGCAGCGGGAGCCGGCGGAGGCGGCGTCGGTGGAGTGGGCGCGACCGCGCGGATTTCGGGCTCGCGCCTCGCCGGCGGCGCTGACTCCGGTGCCGGCTTGGACGCATCCTTGGATGCATCCTTGGGGGCGTCCGCGCGCCGGGCGGCGGCCTCGCTGACGGCGGCGATCAACGATGCTTCGAGGGCGGCGGGCGTGTCGGCCGGCATGGGCGGCGGTGCAGCCGGCATCGGCGGCGGTGTGACCGGCACCGGCGGCGGCGTGGCGGGCTTCGCGTCCCGGGTGGCGCGACCGAACAGCGGTTCCCGCGGGATCGCCGCCTGCGGCCGACTGTCGGTGGCCTTGCCCGGCTCCTTGCCAGGCTTGAAGAGACCCGCGCGTTCGGCGGCCATCTTGGCGGAAGCCTCCTCGACCGTGGCGAGCAGGGACGCTTCGAGCGCGTTTGCGCGATTGCTTGGCGAAGCCGCCGGCTTGGCGGCAGGGATGATCACCGGCTTTGGCTGCGGCGGGGGCGGCAGCGGTGGCGGCCGAGATGCTTCGACTGGTGCGGGCGGCGGCGGGATCGGCTGTCCGTCCCCGGCGCGCGCGATGATGCCGTCGACAATCGCCGCCAGGCGGCCCTTGTCGGGTGCGGCCAGATAGCTCGCTGCCAGCTCGTCGACATATTGCGGGCCGTAATCGGCGAGCACATTGGCGATCTGGGCGAGGTCGGGATCGCTGTCGACAAGCCGGCGCCAGGCCTCCCGGTCGTAAGTCTCCCAGTCGTAAGCCGCGTCCCCCTTCTTGTCGGGCCAGGCCACCCGGCGCGGCTGACGCTGCCCGGTATCCTGGCCTGCGATCGGGTCGAGGGTCGGCGGCTGCAGCCCGTCGCTGAGGCGAGGCGGGGTAAATCCCGAGGCGCCGGCCGGCACGGCAGCATCGGCCGGACGCCGGCGCCGCTCGTCGACCTGCAGCGCGATCAGGCCGACGCCCATCAGCAGGAAGCCGAGCGCGGCCCACGAAATCGTGGCGCACAGCAGCCCGCCGATCAGCAGCAACACCCAGCCAGTCAGTCGCACAAATTCACCCTTCCCCATCCCCGATCGGACGTCCCGACGCGGGCCTAGCAGACAAGATAGGCTATCTTATGCCGACTTTCGGAAAAACGGCCAGCTACCCGCCCGCCGTCAGCACCTTGACACCGCCGAACGCGGTCACCTGGCCGCGGCGCAGCATCACGATCTGGGTGGCGAGCTGGCGCAGCTCGGCCGCGTCGTGGCTGACATAGACCATCGGGACGCCGGCCTCGTCGCGCAGCCGGACCAGATAGGGCAGGATCTCGAGCTTGCGGCTTTCGTCGAGCGCGCCCAGCGGCTCGTCGAGCAGCAGCAGCCGCGGCTTGGACAGTAGCGCCCGGCCGAGCGCGACGCGCTGGCGCTCGCCGCCGGAGAGCTTTCCGGGACGGCGGTCGAGCAGGGCGCCGATGTCGAGCAGGTCGACGACGCGCCGGTGTTGGGCGGGATCTTCGGTGAGGCCGTTCATGCGGCGGCCGAAGTCGAGGTTCTGGCGGACATCGAGATGCGGAAACAGCCGCGCGTCCTGGAACACGTAACCGATGCGGCGGCGCCAGCTCGGGACGTGGATGCCGGTCGCGGTATCGTCGACGGTCTCGCCGTCGATCACGATGGTGCCGCGGTCGGGACGCAACAGTCCCGCGATGGTGTTGATCAGCGAGGTCTTGCCGGAGCCGGACGCGCCGAACAGGCCGGTGACGCGGCCCTCGCTGGTGAACGAGGCCGCAAGCGAGAACTCGCCGAGCTGCTTGGTGATGTCGACGCGCAGCATGGCTAAAGCGCGATGAGATTGAGTTGAATCGTCATCGCGCTTTAGCTCCTTGTTTGAGCAGGACCTCTTCGGAAAACCGCTTCACACTTTTCCGGATCATGCTCTATTGCCCATGCAGGCGCGCGGTGGCGCGACGCGCGAACAATTCAGCCGCGACCAGTGCGCCGACCGCGAGCACGATCGAGATGATCACGAGCCGCGCGGCGGCGGGGTCGCCATCCGGCGTCTGGATCAGCGAATAGATCGCCGACGAAATGGTCTGGGTCTCGCCGGGAATGTTGGAGACGAAGGTGATGGTCGCGCCGAACTCGCCGATCGCCTTGGCAAAACCGAGCACCATGCCGGCCAGCACGCCGGGCAGCGCCAGCGGCAGCGTCACGGTTGCGAACACCCGCCAGGGCGCGGCGCCGAGCGTCTCGGCCGCCTGCTCGAGCCGGCGGTCGACGGCTTCGATCGAGAGACGGATCGGGCGCACCAGGAGCGGAAACGACATCACGCCGCAGGCGAGCGCCGCGCCGGTCCAGCGGAATGCGAACACGATGCCGAGATGGTCGGCCAGCCAGCCGCCGACCAGGCCGCGCTTGCCGAAGGTCAGCAGCAGCAAATAGCCGGTGACGACGGGCGGCAGCACCAGCGGCAGATGCACGGCGGCATCGAGCAGCGACTTGCCCCAGAAATCGCGCCGCGCCAGTAGCCAGGCGAGCGCTACCCCGAACGGGGTCGCCACCAGTGTTGCGATGACGGCGACCCGCAGCGACAGCAGGATCGCCGTCCATTCGGTCGGCGAGATCTCAAACACGCTTAGGTCGTCGGGCTGATCAGGAACTTGAAGCCGTATTTCTCGAGGATCGTCTTCGCCGCGGACGAGCGCAGGAAGGCGAGATACTCGGCGGTCTCCGGTTTCGCGGTCGTGGTTGCTGCGACCGGATAGATGATGGCCGGATGGGTGTCGGCCGGGAAGGTGCCGACGATCTTGACGCCCGGCTCGACCTTGGCGTCGGTCGAGTAGACGATGCCGAGCACGGCTTCGCCGCGCGCCACCAGCGTCAGCGCTGCGCGCACGCTCTCGGCCATCGCGAATTTCGGCTCCGCCGCCTGCCATGCGCCGAGCTTCTCCAGCGCGGCCTTGGCGTATTTGCCGACCGGCACCGCCTTGACGTCGCCGGTCGCGATCCTGCCGTCGCCGGCGAGCTTGGCGAGATCGAAGCCCGGGCCGATGTTGACGTTGTCGATCTTGGAATCCTTCGGCGCGATCAGCACGATCGAGTTGCCGAGCAGGTTCACCCGCGTCTGCTCATTGATGTTCTTCTGCTTGATCGCATAGTCCATCCAGTCGGTGTCGGCGGAGACGAACACGTCGGCCGGCGCGCCCTGCTCGATCTGTTTTGCCAATGCCGAACTCGCGGCATAGCTGGCGGTGATCTTGATGCCGGTCTTGGCGGTATAGGCCGCATCGACGTCGTCGAGCGCGTTCTTCATCGAGGCGGCGGCAAACACGGTGAGCGTCTTGTCCTCCGCTCTCGCGGGCGAATGCAGCGCGCCGAGCAGGATGACGAAAGCGGTGAAAAGTCCGGCAAGCCTTGAAATTGAAAGTCGTGACATGGAAAGCGCTCCGTGCGAGTTCGCGCGCGAACGATCGCGCGCAAATCAGGCGTTGGGTTGGGGTCTGGCCTGCGACGGACGGAAGCGCTGTTCCGCTGGTCCCCGACGGACTTACGGTCCTCAGGGATATCGCGCTGCAAACATAGCAGGCTGGGGCTTACGGTAAAGGCGACCGTTTGTCTAACCGCTCGTCCTATTCGTCCGCCGGCTGGATCGCGATCGACAGCGAGTTCTCTTTTGAGCCGCTGACCTGCAGCACGAAGGGGCTGGCGGCGAGGTCGTATTTCACGGTCTTGCGGATACCGTCGCAATCGGTCGCGCCGCTGAACGCCTTGGGCTTCAGGAGATGCCCGTCCTGCACCAGGTCGACCCAGGCCCCGGCCGACAGGCTGACGGTATAGAGCCCGGCCTTCGGCGCGGCCTTGAAGTTGGTGAAGCCGGCGAAGGTGCCTTCCTTCGGCGCGCGCTCCGGCGGGGTCGGCAATTTGGCGTCGCCGGGGGCCACGAGCGCCAGCGTGATCGCGGTCGCCGGCAGCGCCGTCTGCTCGCTTCCCGATACCACCTTGGCACGATCGGACGCGGTCAGCGCGGCGCGTGCGCGCTCGATCGACCATTTGAACTTGTCACAGCCGCTCGGCTCCTCCGCCGCGAAAGCGGAGGTCGAGACGAGCACGAGCGATGCGGCGAGGAGCGATTTGCGCATGTCTGGTCCATTCATGATGACGGATAAACAGATCAGCCGCCCCGATCCATCGCCCGAACGCGCTTACGGCCCGACGGCACGAGATCATATCGCAGTTCGAGCCGGCCGGCATAGCCGCCTGACGAAGATGTTATTGCCCTGGCAGCTGCTGTTTGGCGTCGGGGGCGTTCAGCACCGTCCTGCAGTCAGCCGGCATCTGCGCCAGCGTCATCGGCGGGCGGGGTTTCGGCGGCTTCGGCAGAGGCTTCGGATGCAGCACCGAATCCTTGAACCAGAAGGCGAGATCGGACGGCTTGCAGCCTTCGCCCTCCGCCTGCGCCTTCTGGCTCTCGCAGGTCGGGCTGCCGGACGGACATCGCATGCGAATGTGGAAGTGGTAGTCGTGGCCCCACCACGGCCGGATCTTCGACAGCCAGCCGCGATCGCCCGTGGCCTCGCGGCACAGCGCCTTCTTGATCGCGGGATTGACGAAGATGCGCTGCACCGCCGGCTCCCGCGCCGCGTCGCGGATAACGAGTACGTGGCCCGGCGTGAAGACGCGCGGATCGATGTCGAGCCGGTCGTCGCGCACCATCATCACCGCCGACATCTCCTCGCGGTCCTCGCGCGACAATTTGCGATCGGGCATCGGCGTCAGCCAGATGTCGGCGTCGAGTCCGATCTGGTGGCTGGCATGACCGGACAGCGCGGGGCCGCCGCGCGGCTGGCCGATATCGCCGACCAGGATGCCCGGCCAGCCGGCATCCTTGTGTGCGTTGGCCGCCAGCCGCTTCAGCAGCGCGATCATGTTGGGGTGACCCCAGTAGCGGTTGCGCGACAGGCGCATCACCTGCCAGGTGTCGCCGTTGAGCGGCATCTGCGCGGCGCCGGCGAGACAACCCTTGGTGTAGCCGCCGATCGACCGGGTCGGCAGCGCCGCCGGCAAAACCTTGCGCGCGAACAGCTGCTTCGCCCCGATCTTTGGATCGTTGGGGTTGGCGAGCGGCGGCAGCGGCTGTGGATTGAGCGAGCCCCTGTCCTGCGCCCGCGCGGAGATGGTGCAGGCGACGAGGGCTAAGATCAGGAGTGGGAACAGACGCAGGCGGGGTGTCATTCGGATCACTCTGTCGGCGCAACGCTAGCATGGATTCGGAGCAGGCGGACCGCGCTTTCATCCCATTCGCTTGATCGCCCACAGGGTGGATTAAGATTACCCGCGGCTTCCAGGCTCCGATGTGAGCCACGCCACTTTACAAGCGCACGTTGTGGGCGACATCATGTCCGCAATAATTTCAGGGTAGGCGTTATTGTGACGAGCGTATCGTGCGTACGGCTGGCGTTTGCCGCCGCGATTGCCGCGCCGATTTTGGCGCTCTCGCCGGCGCGGGCCGACGTCGTCGTTCACATCGATAAATCATCGCAGCGCATGGCGGTCAGCGTCGACGGCGCGAGACGCTACAACTGGCCGGTGTCGACCGGCCGCCGCGGCTATGGCACGCCGAGTGGGGTGTTCCGTCCGCAGATGCTGGCGCGCCGCTGGTACTCGAAGAAGTACTATAACTCGCCGATGCCGCACTCGATCTTCTTCCACCGCGGCTTTGCCATCCATGGAACATACGAACTCACGCGCCTTGGCGGGCCGGCCTCGCATGGCTGCGTGCGCCTGCATCCCTCGCACGCCGCAATGCTCTATGGGCTGGTCGAGCGCAACGGCCGCGGCGGCACGCGCATCGAAATCACCAACTAAGGTATGATCCGGCAAAATCCGAAGGCTGAGGCGCACCGCGCTTTAACCGCGCGATAACCCTGCGGCACGCTGACGAACATTGATGCGCTTGAAGCGTCTTCGGCGCATTCATTGTGCAATCGCGCGCCGGTTTACGCTTCCTTCACCAAGCGCGGGCGCTTCCATGCTGTGAATCTGTGCCGTGCGCCGCTGGCGCACCGGAAGCAAACGCGCCCGGCGTGAATTCGCCTGCAAAGCAGGCATGCAAGGGCTTCTCAGGCAGCGCAGCTACGCGCCAAGAGATACCAATTTTTCAGAGACTTATCGCAGATATATCGCCGAACTGGAATGCGCGTGGGGCGTGCGATACCGATGATGCGGCCGAAGAAAAACACCAAGAAACCGAACCAGGCCAAACTGTCCCGTCCTCGGGGCCGTCGTCCCACACCGATGCCGAAAGTGTCGGGCAGATCGCGCCGGCCCGCGGTCGAGATCGGCGAACTGGTGCGCCAGCGCGCGCAGGCCGAGGCCGCGATCGCCGAGGCGCGCAAATCCAACGCGCGGCTGCGTGAGGCGATCGACATCCTGCCGCAGGGCATCGTGTTCCTGGATCCGGAAGGCCGCTACACGCTCTGGAACAAGAAATACTCGGAAATCTACAAGCGCAGCTCCGACCTGTTCGAGCACGGCGCGCGCCTCGAAGACACCATCCGCATCGGTGTCGCGCGCGGCGACTATCCTGAGGCTGCCGGCCGCGAGGAAGAGTGGATCGCCGAACGGCTCAGGAAGATGTACCAGCCCGGCGAGCGGCACGAGCAGGTGCTGGCCGACGGCCGCGTGGTGTTGATCGAGGAGCGGCTGACCGCAGATGGCGGCATCGTCGGCCTGCGCGTCGACATCACCGAACTGAAGCAGCGCGAGGCGTCGTTCCGCCTGCTGTTCGACGGCAATCCGGTGCCGATGATCCTGTGCGCGCTCGACGGCGAGCGGATCCTCGCCGTCAACGACGCTGCGATCGCGCATTACGGTTACGTCCGCGCCGAATTCGAGCGGATGACGATCAGGAGCCTGCAGGCGTTCGATGCCGAGCTGCCTTGGGCGGCAGGCCGCAGCAGCGACGAGCAGGCGGCGCGGACCTGGAAGCATGTGCGCGCCGACGGTACGCTGATCGACCTTGCGATCTATTCGCGCCAGCTGATGCATGGCGACCAGCCGGCGATGCTGCTCGCGCTGATGGACATCACGGAACGCAAGCGCGCCGAGGCGCGGCTCGCCTTCATGGCCCAGCACGACAGCCTGACCGGCCTGCCCAACCGCAATCTGCTGCGCCAGCAGATGGACGAGATGCTGCAGCACACCCGCCGCTCGACCGACAAGGTCGCGGTGCTGATGCTGGGTCTCGACAATTTCAAGGCGGTCAACGAAACGCTCGGCCACGGCATCGGCGACAAGCTGCTGCGCGCGGTCGCAAAGCGCCTGCGCTCGACGCTGCGCGAGGAAGATGCGCTGGCCCGTCTCAACTCCGATGAGTTCACCATCGTGCAGGGCGGCGTGATGCGGCCCGAGGACGCGGTGCTGCTGGCGCGGCGGATTTTGGACGCGATCGGCGAGCCCTATCTGCTCGAGGGGCATTCGGTGGTGATCGGCGCCAGCATCGGGATCGCGATGTCGCCTGGCGACGGTGAGGATTCCGAAAAGCTCCTGAAGAGTGCCGACATGGCCTTGTCGCGCGCCAAGAGCGAATTCCGCGGCACCTTCTCCTTCTTCGAGGCGGAGATGGACGCGCGCGCGCAAAGCCGCCGCAAGATCGAGATCGACCTGCGCGATGCGATCCAGAACGAAGGCCTGCGGCCTTATTACCAGCCGCTGGTCGATCTTGCGACCGGACGCATCACCGGTTTCGAGGCGCTGGTGCGCTGGCCGCATCCGGAGCGCGGCATGATCTCGCCGGGCGAGTTCATCCCGGTGGCCGAGGAGACTGGGCTGATCAATCCGCTGGGCGCGCTGATGCTGCATCGCGCCTGCATGGACGCGGCGCAATGGCCGGATGACGTGCGCGTCGCGGTCAATTTGTCGCCGCTGCAATTCCGTACCGGCAATCTGCTGGCGCTGGTCACCGACGCGCTGCGGCAATCCGGCCTGCCGGCGCGGCGGCTCGAGCTCGAGATCACCGAGACGCTGCTGCTCGAGAAGAGCAGCCAGGTGCTGGCGACGCTGCATGCGCTCCGCGCGCTCGGGGTTCGGATGTCGATGGACGATTTCGGCACCGGCTATTCGAGCCTCAGCTATCTGCGCAGCTTCCCGTTCGACAAGATCAAGATCGACCAGTCGTTCGTACGCGACCTCGGTGCGAACCCGGACGCGCAGGCGATCGTGCGCTCGATCGTCAGCCTCGGCATCGGGCTCGGCGTCACCATCACCGCCGAGGGCGTCGAGACCGAAGCGGAGTTGAGCCGCCTGCGCGCCGAAGGCTGCCACGAGGGCCAGGGCTTTCTGTTCAGCCGCGCGCGGCCGAACGCCGAGGTCATCAGCCTGCTGAAGGCGCAGCGCGTCGCCGCGGCGCTGGTGGCGTAGAAAGGCTGTACCCGCCACGTCATTGCGAGCGGAGCGAAGCAATCCATCTATCCTCACGGGCGGTCAGATGGATTGCTTCGTCGCTTCGCTCCTCGCAATGACGGAGGTTACGTCCTGCTGCCTGCCGTCCGCTTCTTCAAATGATAAGTCAGCGCCAGCGCCACGCAGTGGCGCAGCGCGGGCTTCGGCAGCTTGCCCGCGACATCGAGCAGGATCGCGCGGTTGCCGCTGTAGCTGAGCTCGGGATAGAGCTCGCGGAAGGTCTCGACCAGATTGGTCTGGCAGTGGAAGTAGACCGCGATCCGGTCGGCGGCGGGCTTCACCTGATCGATCCGGACCGTGCTGCCGCTGCCGGTTTCCGCCGTGAGGTAGCTCGGCTGGCCCCATTTCAGCGTCTCTTCCAGCCCGCCGACGCCCTTGGTCGCCTTCGCGGTCTCGAAGATTAGGCGCCGCAACGCCAGCAGCTTGGCTCTGACCGGGGCAGGGTAGGCGTCGAACAGCGCAGTTGCCGGTTTCGATTGCGGCCGTCGCGCCGCCTTGCTGGTCGATGTTGCCGGCTTGCGCATAATGGGCTCCGCGAGGACGACGTATCCACGTCTATCTATCACAGCGCCTTGAAGGTCATATAGACCGCCATCAGCGACACGAAAACGATCATCGAGCTGCGCAACCGCGCGCGGTCGATGCGGTTGGCGGCGCGGGCGCCGAGATCGGTGCCGGCTAGCAGGCCGACGATCACGCCTGCCAGCACGGGCCAGGACGCCAGCGAGGCCTCGCTCCAATAGATCCAGGCCGAGGGGATCGAGGTCGGGATCAGCGACATCACGAGGCTGGCCATCTGCGCCTGATGCTGCGGCACGCCGAGCACGGCGCTTAAGCCCACCACGGTCGCCAGTCCGCCGCCGATGCCGAGAAAGCCCGACGACAGGCCCGCCAGCAGCCCGACAATGAGCAGCGCCGGCCAAGATATGTCGCGCGCGGTGCCTTTGTCGTCGTGCTTCGCCTGGTCGCGTCCGCCGCGCAGGATCAGCATCGCGACGAGCACGACGAGATAGGCCACGTAGGTCCAGCGCAGCGCGGACTCGGCGACATGGTTGGCGGCGAGCGCGCCGGCCGCGCCGCCGGCGACGAAGCCGACTGTCAAGAGCGCGATCCAGCGCAATGGCGTGCGGTTGCCGCTTTGCCAATAGCGCCGGATCCCGGTGAGGCTGGTCGGCGGCACCTGCGCGACCAGCGAGATGCCTTGCGCGACATGCTGCCCGGCGCCGAGCAGCAGCACCGAGAACACGACCAGTCCGCCGCCGGGGCTGACGCCGAGCAGCCCGGCGGTCAGACCGCCGGCGAGGCCCGTGCCGATGCCGGCGAGGAGGTCGTGGATGATCGCCGCATCCCCCATCAGCGCTTGGCCGCAAGGCCGGCAAGGAAGATGTCGAAAGCGTGCATCGCCTCCGCGGTCGAGACGGTTTCGCCCCACAGCCGTTGCAGCACGATGCCCTGGAACATCGCCACCATTGCCCGCGCCGCGCCGCGCGGCTGCACGCCGCGGTCGATCGCGCCGCTCTTCTGGCCGCGCCGCAGCAGGTCCACGATCAGGGCGATCGGCTGGCGGATTCCGCTCGTCACCTGGTCGCGGACCACGTCGTCGCGCAGCGCCTCCGCCCAGAGCTGCAACGCGACGCGGCGGGCGCGCAGGCCTTCTTCCTTCTGCAGGTCGCCGAGAAAGCCGCGAGCGATCGAGCGCAGGCTCTGCAACCCATCGTCCGATGGATCCTTGAGCGCCAGCAGCGCGCTGTCGCGGGCATGGCGGCTTTCGCCGATCGCCTGGATCAGCTCCTCCTTGCCGGTGAAATGCCCGTAGATGCAGCCGGCGCTGAGCCCGGACTGCTTGATCACGTCCTGGATCGTGGTCTGGTGAAATCCCTGGCGGGCAAAGCAGATCTCCGCGGCCTGCAGAATCTCCTCGCGGCGGATCGCGAGCGTCTCGGGTTTCACCTTCGGCATTGTCGGGTCCTTGGTCGTGGCCAAGCGGGGCGCAGGGCCGGCTTGACGATCATCCGCCGTCATTATAAAGAACGAATATTCGTTTTGTAAAGAAGGGAGTCATCTAGCATGATCGGCTTTGCAAAGCTTCTCTGGCATCCGGGCGCGGCTGAGATCGCTCACGTCGAGCTGCCGTCGACCGGCGCGCGCATCGCGTTCCTGCTCGCGTCGTTCGCGATCGTGCTGCTGTTCGAGGCCGCGTTTCCGCTGTTCAGCTATGGCCGCAGCGACCGGCTGCGCAATATCAGCCGCAACGCCGCCATCACCGTGATCTTTGTCGGCGTGAACCTTTTGCTCAGCCCGCTGTCGCCGCTGGCCGCGCAATGGACGCTGGATGCGAAATTCGGCCTGTCGCACTGGCTCGGCCTGTCACCCCTGAACCAGCTCCTGCTCGGCATCATCGGGCTCGACCTGTTTGCCTATTTCGCCCACGTCTCCATGCACAAGCTCAGCTGGATGTGGCGCTTCCATCGCATGCACCATGCCGATCGCTTCGTCGACGTCACGACGGCCTTCCGCGAGCATCCCGGCGAGACGCTGTGGCGGATCGGCTGGCACATCGCCGGCGTGGTCGTGTTCGGAACGCCGGCCTGGGTGCTGGTCAGCTATCTGACGCTGTCGGCGCTGAACGCCCAGTTCGAGCACGCCAATATCCGCCTGCCCGAGCGGCTCGACCGCTGGCTGCGGCTCGTGTTCGTGACGCCGAACATGCACAAGATGCATCATTCGCGTCATCAGCCGGAGACCGACAGCAATTATTCGAACCTGCTCTCGATCTGGGACCGGCTCGGCGGCACCTATAATCGCGGTCCGCGCTTCGCGGAGCTGCGCTACGGTCTCGACGGCTTTGATGATCCCGAGAAGCAGTCGCTGCGCGGACTGCTGAAGATGCCGTTCATGCGCGATTGGGGCCGGCCCGGGGCAGGGCAGGACGACGAGGCGGAGCGATCGGCTCCGCCGCCCGTATTGCCTTGGCCATGACGGGAAGTCCGGCGCCGGCCGATTACGCGGCGTTGCGCAGTCCGGCGAGGAAGGTGTCGACGCTGTGCGACAGCGCGGCGGCGTGATCGCCGAGCTGGCCGGACGTATCCAGCACATTGCCGGTGAGGGCCCGCGACTGGCCAGCGGCCTCGCTCGCGCCCGCGATATTGGCGGAGACCTCGACGGTCCCGGTGGACGCCTGTTGCACGCTGCGGGCAATCTCCCGCGTCGCCGAGTCCTGCTGCTCGACGGCGGCCGCGATCGCGGTGGCGATACCCGAGATCTCGCGGATGGTGCCGCTGATGTCGCCGATCGCGCTGACGCAGTTGCCGGTGGCGGACTGGATCGCGCCGACCTGGCCGGCGATCTCCTCGGTTGCCTTCGCGGTCTGGCTCGCCAGGTCCTTCACCTCGGCGGCGACCACGGCAAAGCCGCGGCCGGCCTCGCCGGCGCGTGCGGCCTCGATGGTGGCGTTGAGGGCCAGCAGATTGGTTTGGCTCGCGATCGCGCTGATCAGGCGCAGCACGTCGCCGATCTTCTCTGCCGATGCGGCGAGGCTCGTCACCATCTCGGTGGTCTCCATGGCCTTGGTCACGGCGCTGTCGGCGACGCGGCTGGAATGGGTGACCTGGCGGCCGATCTCGGTGATCGACGACGCCAGCTCCTCGGTCGCGGCGGCGACCGCGTTGACGCTGGCCGAGGCTTCCTCGGACGCGGCGGCTGCCGCCGAGGTCCGTTCGGAGGCGCCGTTGACGCTGGCGGTGATTTCGTTGGCGACGCGCTGCATGTCGCCCGAGGACCGTGCGACGGCGGCGACCATGCCCTTGACGTCGGCTTCGAAACGATCGGCCATCTGCCGCTGCAGCGCCTGCTTGTCGGCCTCCGCCTTCAGCTTATCGGCCTCCTGCGCCTCGCGCAGCGAGGAGGTTTCGACCATGCTGCGGCGGAACACGTCGACCGCCTTCGCCATCGTGCCGAGCTCGTCGCGGCGCTCGCTGCCGGGTATCGTGACGCTGGTGTCGCCGCTGGACAGGCGGTTCATGACCGCGGTGATCGCGGTGAGCGGCCGTGACAGGCCGCGGCCGAGCAGGAACGCGAGCAGCACGGCGGCGGCCATGATCGCGACCACGCCAAGGATCAGATTGCGCTGCGCGCTCGCCGCGGCGGCTTCATAGTCGCTGGTGTCCTTGACGATCTCGAGCACGGCGACCGGTTCGCCGGCGTAGTTCTTGATCTGGCCGAGATAGAGCTCCACCGCATGGCCGTCGAGAACAGCGTCGCGCAGCAGGGCCGCACCGTTCATCACACGCTTGAGCTCGTCCTGGGTCGCGACCACGGTGTCGCCGAAGGTCGAGGACAGCCGCCTGAAGCTCTGGCCGTCGAAGGAGTGCACGGCAAGGTCGATGCCGAAGCGCTTTTTGGCGCGGTCGACGAATTCCTTGCCGAAGGCGGCGCCGACGTCGACATTGGCCAGCGTCTTACCCTCGTGCATGATCGGGGTCATGCCGAAGATCGAAAGCGCCTCGCGGCCGGGCTCGACGCCGACGATCGGCTTGCCGGTCTTGTTCGATTCCACCACCGTCGTGCGCCGCGTCGAGGCGTCATCGCCAAATGTCTTCGGCGCATGGACCCGGTAGAAGCTGGTCGCCGGGGGCTGCCAGAACGAGATCAGCGGGATGCCCTGCGCCTTCATCGACGCCCAGGAGGCGCCGAGCAGCTTTCCGAGGCCGTCGCGGTCGCCCTTGGCGATGGCGTCCTCGACCGGCGGCAAGGCGGCGATGACCGCCGAGACCGCAAGCGCGGCGCGCCCCTCGTAGTCGATCGCCGCAATCACGCTGTCATATTGCAGCTTGAGCTGCTGATCGAGCGCGAGCCGCGTCAGCGCCCGCTGCTGGCTGATGGAGAAGCCGCCGAGGATGGCGCAGGCGACTGCGACAGTCAGCGAAATCGCCAGAATCAGGCGGGCGGCAATCGATCGAAGCGTGAACATGGGACCAGCGGAACTCCAGGCATTAGCGCCGCCCGCAAAGTCCCAGAAAAAGCTTAACAACCGGATGTTGCGCCGCCGGTATTCGTGCCGCGACCATGACCGCCGGTGCTACTTTCGTACTGTCCGGCTAGCGGGAGAGGGAGCGCAGCGTCCTAGCGGATTTACGAGTCTACGCCTTGGTTCAATCTGACTTCATCGCGCGGTCGGCGGAGCGCCGAGATTGCCTGCCAAAATCGCTTTGCCGGCGTCCTCATACTGGGTGTCGCGGGCCTGGATCTGCTGCGCGATCGCGTGCATGTCGCGAAAGCGCCGCTCGAACGGATTCCTGGCGAACACCGCCGTTGCCCCCGCCATGTGATAGGCGATGTCGACCACGGCGGCGGACTGGTGGATGGTCCAGGTCGAGGCGATGCGGATCGCGACGCGATGCGCCTCGGTGATGGGATCGCCGCGGACGAGATCGCTCCAGACGTCGTGGGCCGTCGCGTACAGATAGGCGCGCGCGGCGCGCAGGCTCGCCTCGGTGCGGCCGATCTGGCCCTGCACGGCGTTGTTGTCGCGCATCGCCTTGAGACCTTGCGGGGTCTTGCCGCGGGCAAGCTCGGTCGCCGCATCCAGCATGGCGCGCGCGACGCCGAGCGAGGTGGCGGCAAAGCCCATGCTGAACACCATGTTGGTCGAGAGCTTGTAGAGCGGCCCCGGCTCGCGGCACGCGGCGGGATCGTCGCGCAGCGCGGCGAATTTTTCCGGAATGAAGAGATTGTCGACCGAATAGGAATCGGTGCCGGTGCCTTTCAGGCCGATCACGTCCCAGACGTCGTACATCACGGCCTGCGACATCGGAAACAGGATGGTGCGGATCTCCGGCGAACCGTCGGGCTTCTTGCGCGGTGAGCCGTCGGCCTCGACGATTCGGACATGGGCGCCGAGCCAGCTCGCCTGCCGCGAGCCCGAGGCGAAATCCCAGCGCGCGCTGGCGCGATAGCCTCCGGGCTCCGCACGGACCTCATGGGCGATCGCGCCCCAGGCGAGAATGCCGGGCGCGGTGTTGAAGATCTCGTGGGCCGCGTCGGGGTCGAGATAGGCCGCGGTCATGGCGCAGACGCTGCACTGGCCGAGGCACCAGGCCGTGGATGCATCGGCCTTGGCGATCTCCTCCTGCATCTGCATGAACGCGTCCAGTGTCGCCTCGGCGCCGCCAAAACGCTTCGGCAGCAGCGCGCGGTACAGCCCGTTCTCGACCAGTGCCGCGGTGACGGATGGCGTCAGTCGCCGTGTCCGTTCGATCTCGTCGGCTTCACTCGTGATCAGCGGCGCCAGCGCGCGCGCCCGCTCGACAAGGTCTACTCCCTGCGGCTTGTTCATGCGTGTCCTCGGCGCCTTCTGTCATTCTTGTTGGGCAGGCCAGGCGATGGTGGCTCATCCGGCAGGAGAGGGCAAGGCGGGATGGCGCCGATGCAGATCAGCTATCCATCCGTTGTGCCGGTGCGCGCAAGAGTGACGAATGCATCCGCGCTCAGGCGGCGGCGCGGCCGAGATCGAGCGACGGCTGGCGCTTGGTCGAGAAGCTCAGCGCCACCGCAACCGCGGCGAGGCCGATCGCAAAGGAACCGGCGTGCAGCCACGTATAGCCGTGGAACGTGTCGAACACGTAACCGCCGGCCCACGGCCCGAGCGCCATGCCGAGGCTCGCGAAGGCCGACACCGCGCCGAACACCGTGCCCATGATGCGCGCGCCGAAGAACTCGCGCACCAGCACGGCGTAGAGCGGCATCACCCCGCCATAGGCGAGCCCGAACACGACAGACAGCGCGTAGAACTCGCCGAGCTGCGCCACCGCGAGATAGGTCGCAATCGACAGCGCCTGCACCAGGAGGCCGCCGACCAGGACCGGCTTGGCGCCGAGCCGGTCGGCGAGCACGCCGAGCAGCAGCCGGCCGCCGAGCCCGGAGAAGCCGGCGAGGCTGTAGACCGTGACCGCGGTGAGCGGCGCGATGCCGCACACCATGGCGTAGGACACCATGTGGAAGATCGGCCCGGAATGCGCCGCGCAGCAGGCGAAATGCGCCAGTGCCAGCGTGATGAATTGCGGCGTGCGCAGCGCCTGCGCCGCGGTCCATTCGGTTTGCGGCACGTTCGCGGCGGTCGGCATTGCGACGTCCGTTCCCTGCGGCGCCGGGCGCACCAGGAACGACGCGGGGATCAACAGCGCCCATGCGGCGATGCCGATCACGAGCATCGCGAAGCGCCAGTCATAGGCCGTGATCAGCCAGCTTGCCGACGGCGCGACGGTCAGCGGCGACACGCCCATGCCGGCCGACACCAGCGCGACGGCGAGGCTGCGATGCTTGTCGATCCAGGCGCTGGCGAGCGCCATCATCGGCGCATAGAAGCTGCCGGCGGCGATCCCGATCAGCACGCCGAAGCAGAGCTGGAATTGCCACAGGCTTTGCGCCTGGCTTGCCGTCACGAGGCCAAGCCCGAGCAGCAGGCTGCCCGCCAGCACCACGATGCGGGTACCGAAGCGGTCGGACAGCGCGCCCCAGGCGAACGCCGCAAAACCCATGCAGAGAAAATCCAGCGTCGCCGCCGCCGAGATGCCGGCGCGCGACCAGCCCATCGCATCCGAGATCGGCTGCAGGAACACCGCGAGCGACAGCATGGTGCCGAAGCCGACGCAGGTCATCAGCGCGCCCGCGCCGACGACGACCCAGCCATAATCCAACCGAGCGGCCTTGCTCATGCGTTTCCCCGCGCTGTTGTTTGTTGTGGTGCGCGCAGGGAGGATGCTGGCCTATCTGAGGTCCAGGGGCAACATGACGGGCAACATGCCTCTCATTCCGGGATCAGCGGATTGGGCGTTGCATGCGCAAGATGTCGCAGCGACGCGCGGCTCGAGCCTTTTCCGTTCCGATAGAATCGGAACGGGGCTCTAGATTCTTGCTTTGACGCGTTTTCTTCACGCGAACCGGGAGCCACTTCGCTCGAAAACGCTCTAGCCGCACTGCCAGGCGCGCCCGATCGGCGTCCAGGTCCAGCATGGGCCGAAACTGCCGCCATTGTAGCGGCCGCGGTAGAAGCCGGGGCGGCCGAAATAGTACCAATCCCCGCCATACCAATATTGCGGCGAATAGTCCGGGTAGCCGCGAGCGGCGCCGCGCGGGCCGAACACCGGAATGGTTTGGTTCGGCGGCTGCCGGTAGCCGGGCAGGAAGCCGTAGCCATGCCAGCGCGTGCTGCCGTGCCGCTTCTTCGAGGAGGCGGCGGAGCTCAGGTCCGGCTGCAGCAGTGCGAGGATGACGATAAGGAGGGACAGGATGCGCAACATGATCGCAGTCTAGTCGGAGCGCGATGCAGTGGCGATTCAAATCATGGTGCGTTTTGTTGCTGGGACAAGAATGCGCAACAGTCGTGCCGGCGGCGCCGCCTCAGCTGTCCACCTTGAGCGCGGCGATGAAGGCTTCCTGCGGGATGTCGACCTTGCCGAACTGCCGCATCTTCTTCTTGCCTTCCTTCTGCTTCTCCAGAAGCTTGCGCTTGCGCGTGATGTCGCCGCCGTAGCACTTCGCGGTGACGTCCTTGCGCAGCGCGCGGACGGTTTCGCGCGCGATCACCTTGCCGCCGATCGCCGCCTGGATCGGGATCTGGAACATGTGCGGCGGAATCAGCTCCTTCATCTTCTCGACCATGGCGCGGCCGCGGCCTTCGGCGCGGGTGCGATGCACCAGCATCGACAGCGCGTCGACCGGCTCGGCGTTGACCAGGATCTGCATCTTGACCAGATCGGCCGGCTTGTAGTCGGTCAGATGATAGTCGAACGAGGCGTAGCCCTTGGAGACCGACTTCAGGCGATCGTAGAAGTCGAACACCACCTCGTTGAGCGGCAGGTCGTATTTCACCATCGCGCGGGAGCCGACATAAGTGAGCTCCTTCTGCGAGCCGCGGCGGTCCTGGCACAGCTTCAAGACGCTGCCGAGATATTCGTCGGGCGTGAGGATCGTCGCCTCGATCCACGGCTCCTCGATCTCGGCGATCTTGACCACGTCGGGCATGTCGACCGGATTGTGGATCTCGAGCTCGGTGCCGTCGGTCAGCTTCATCTTGTAGATCACGCTTGGCGCGGTCGCGATCAGATTGAGGTCGAATTCGCGCGACAGCCGCTCCTGGATGATTTCCAGATGCAGCAGGCCGAGGAAGCCGCAGCGGAAGCCGAAGCCGAGCGCGGCGGAGGTTTCCATCTCGTAGGAGAAGCTTGCGTCGTTGAGCCGCAGCTTGCCCATCGCCGCACGCAGCGTTTCGAAGTCGTTGGCATCGACCGGGAACAGGCCGCAGAACACGACCGGAATCGCCGGCTTGAAGCCCGGCAGCATCTCGCTGATCGGCTTCTTGTCATCGGTGATGGTGTCGCCGACGCGGGTGTCGGCGACTTCCTTGATCGCCGCGGTGATGAAGCCGATCTCGCCTGGGCCGAGCTCCTCGACCTGCTCCATCTTCGGCGTGAAGAAGCCGACGCGCTCGATGTCGTAGGCCGCGCCGGTGCCCATCATGCGGATGCGGCTCCCCTTCTTCATCACGCCGTCGACGACGCGGATCAAGACGACCACGCCGAGATAGACGTCGTACCAGCTGTCGACCAGCAGCGCCTTCAGGGTCGCGTCGCGGTCGCCCTTCGGCGGCGGCAGGCGGGTCACGATGGCTTCCAGCACATCGGGCACGCCGACGCCGGTCTTGGCCGAGATCATCACGGCGTCGGACGCATCGATGCCGATCACGTCCTCGATCTGCTGCTTGACCTTCTCGGGCTCGGCTGCCGGCAGGTCGACCTTGTTCAGGACCGGCACGATCTCGTGATTGTTGTCGAGCGCCTGATAGACATTGGCGAGGGTCTGCGCCTCGACGCCCTGGCTGGCGTCGACCACGAGCAGGGAACCCTCGCAGGCCGCCAGCGACCGCGAGACCTCGTAGGCGAAGTCGACATGGCCGGGCGTGTCCATCAGGTTGAAGATGTAATCCTTGCCGTCCTTGGCGCGGTAGTTCAGCCGGACGGTCTGCGCCTTGATGGTGATGCCGCGCTCGCGCTCGATATCCATCGAATCGAGCACCTGCTCCTTGCCCGCCATTTCACGATCCGACAGGCCGCCGGTCATCTGGATCAGGCGGTCGGCAAGGGTCGATTTGCCATGGTCGATATGGGCGACGATGGAGAAGTTGCGGATGTTCGAAATCGGGGCAGTTGTCATGGGCGCGGGATAGCATCCGCACCCCCGCGCGGGCAACCAAATTGCGGTATTTTGCAGCGGTGTGACGGCGAATCACGGCGGCGATTCCGGCAGGGTTGCCGTGACCGATTCCCGGGCATGTTCCTGCCAGGTCCGGCGGCCCGAAAATCGTCTTTCGCGTCGCCGACACCGGGCGGATGAGCATGCACGGCTACGCCGCCGCCATCGACCTCAACCTGAAAGTTCGGGATGACCGGCTGTGGGCCGGCAAAGGCAAGACCATCCCCTGCAACAACTGGATGCCGCGCGAGATCGTCGACATCTTCGTGCGTCACGGCTTCATCTGGGGCGGCAAATGGTGTCACTGCGATACCATCCATTTCGAGCACCGGCCGGACTTCCCCGAAAGTGAATCCGCTGGCTGGAGGCGTTCTCACGCCAAGCTGATTTCACTGGCCACAAAAACGCGCTAAAGCGCGCTGAAATGCGGATGAGCACTCATCGCGCTTCCGCTTCCATTAGGGCATGATCCTTCCGGGAAACCGCTTTCCACTTTTCCGGGCATGCCTCAGGCACAGGCCATGTCGACCGCCTCCACGCTCCCCGCCGCCCGGCGCACCAACCGCAAGCTGACGATCCGGCGGATCGCCGCCTGGATCACCTCGCGCGCCACCGATCCCAGCACCAGCCTGTGGTTCGTGATCGGCTTTGCGCTGGTTCATGCGGTGCTGTGGACGCTGATCCTGGTCAAGCTCAAGGCCGCGCAGGACATCCATATGGATGTTGCGGAAGCCTATGCCTGGGGCCAGCGCTTCCTGCTCGGCTATGGCAAGCACCCGCCGCTGTCGGGCTGGATCGCCGGGGTCTGGTTCAGGATCTTTCCCGTCACCAACTGGTCGACCTATGCGCTTGCGATGACGACGGTCAGCTTCGCGCTGGTGGTGTGCTGGCTGATCGCGCTGCGCGTCGTCGATCGCCGCCGCGCGTTCTTCATGGTGGTGATGCTCGCGCTCTACCCGATCTTCAATTTCAAGGGCTTCAAATACAATGCCGATCTCGCGCAGCTGGTGCCGCTGCCGCTGCTGGTGCTGGCCTATCTGAACGCGTTCGAGAAGCGCAGCTTCAAATCGGGTCTCTGGCTCGGCTTTGCCGGCATGCTGGCGCTGATGACCAAGTACTGGGTGGTGACGATGATCGGCGCCGTCGGGCTGGCCGCGCTGATCCATCCGCAACGGACGCAATTCCTGCGCTCGCCGGCGCCATGGGTTGCGATCGGCACGATGGCGGTGGCGATGATTCCGCATCTGGTGTGGCTGGAGGAGGTGGACTTCGTGCCGTTCACCTATGCCGGTGACGTCTACGCACTGTCGAGCCGCGCACTCAACGTCCAGCTCGTGATCGGCTATGTCGTGCACAATGTCGGGCTGCTCGCGATTCCCGTCGTGCTGGGTTTGGTGGCGCTGCTGCTGGGCTCGGTGCCGTGGCGGCCGTCGGACGTGCTGGCGCGGATCTGGTCGCGCGGACCCAATCCCGCCGTCAACCTTCCGCAGGCGCTCAACGTCTGGATCATCCAGCTGATCGTCGCGATCGGGCCGCCGCTCGGCGCGCTGGCGTTCACCGTCTATATCAAGACCGATTGGGGCATCCCGTTGTTCTTCCTGGTGCCGCTTGCGCTGGTTGCGGTCCCCTCGCTTCGCTTCCCGCGCATGGCGCTGTTCTCGATTACCGCGATCTGGTTCGTGGCCACGGTCGTCACGCTGATCGCCGCGCCCAGCATCGCCACGCAGGAGATCGCGTCCAACCATATCGGTGGCTCGACCTATGCCGCGCGCTCTGAGCTCGCGCGCGAACTCACCCAGACCTGGCAGGACAGATTCCGTTCGCGCTGGGCCGTGGTCGTCGCGCGGTCCGATATCGGCGAGCCGATGACGTTCTACAGTCCGGATCATCCGGCATCGCTGGTGCCGGGCGAAGCCTGGTCGTCGGGGCTGACCTCGCTCGACGAAGCCAAGCGCCTCGGCTTCATCGGCGTCTGCGACACCACCGATCCGGTGTTCCTGAAGCCCTGCGAGGCGTGGATGGCGGAGCACGCCAAGGATGCCGAGCCGCTGGTGATGACCACCATGCGCTTCTTCAACGGCCATCCCGGTCCGTCGACGGTCTGGAAGGTCTATCTGGTGCCGCCGGCGAAGTAGCTTTCGCTCCCTCGCCCCGCGCTTTGCGGGGAGAGGGTTGGGGTGAGGGGCTTCACCGCGATGGCAGTCTATCGATAGACCTGTACCCCCTCACCCGGATCGCATCGTTCGATGCGATCCGACCTCTCCCCGCAAGCGGGGCGAGGTGAGAGGTGACTGCCTTACGTGCCTTCCTCGTTGAACTTGCCGGCGACGAGTTCGGCGATGGCGTCGAGCGCCTGCTGCGCATCGTCGCCCTTCGCGGAGACCACGACCGTGGTGCCGGGTCCGGCAGCGAGCATCATCAAGCCCATGATCGAGGTGCCGCCGACCGTCTCGGTGCCGCGGGTGACCCAGATCTCGGCGTTGAAGCGCTCGACCAGCTGGACGAACTTGGCCGATGCCCGCGCATGCAGGCCGCGCTTGTTGACGATCAGGAGTTCACGGGAAATGGCGCCCGCTGGCACGCCCGGGCCGACCTGATTTCCGCCCGGGGCCTCGTCGCTCATTTGCCTGCGAGAACGCGGCTGGCGATGGTGACGTATTTGCGGCCGGCTTCCTGGGCCATCGCGATCGCGTCGGGCAGCGAACGCTCCTCGCGAACCTTGGCAAGCTTGACCAGCATGGGAAGATTGATGCCTGCGAGCACTTCCACCTTCGGGCGGCTCATGCAGGAGATCGCAAGGTTGGACGGCGTGCCGCCAAACATGTCGGTGAGGATCGCAACGCCGTCGCCGCTATCGACGCGGTTCACCGCCTCGATGATGTCGCTTCGACAGAGATCGGAATCGTCCTCGGCCCCGATCGTAATCGCTTCAATTTGTTTCTGCGGACCCATGACGTGTTCGAGCGCCGCTCTGAACTCGTCGGCAAGGCGCCCATGGGTCACCAGCACTAGACCAATCATTGGAAACTCCTCGCGGGCGCCCTTTGGTGCACCGCACGAACGCGCCACTTTGACCATCCAGAGGCCCTACGCAAGAGGGCATCTTGGCTAGTCTCCCGGTTCCTGGCGGTAGAGAGGGGAGGCTGCGCCGGCACAATCCGACGCGATAGTGGATGTGATATGGTTACCAATTCCCTTCCCACAATTGGCCGCAAGATTACGGGAACATGAACTTTCAGGTTGTCGTCAGCGCGGCGACAACCAGCGGCAGGGGTTGGAAGCCAGTGCCGACGGGAATTCGCGGTAACAAAACACCATTAAGGCGAATCGTGAGCGTCTCCGGTGGCGGCAGCCGCTCGGCGTCGTCAGCGGCGAGGTCGACGATCAAGCCGACCACGGCTTCACTTGCGAACGGACAATGGCGGATTCCGAGGCCTCGGATCTCGATCAGGCCAGCCAATTGCTGGACCGGACGAACCCACAATTGTTCGCCGGCTGTGTCGAGATGGACACGGTCATCCCCCACCAAAATGGCCGGCGGAAGCGCTCCGGTGCGCCCGGCGAGAATCAGGTCGAAGGCCAGACGCGACTTGCCGGCGCCCGACGGGCCGCGGATCAGCACCGCACGCTCGCCGACCAGAACGGCGGATGCGTGCACGCTTGAATTGTCGCTCATAGTGTCGGCAGCCTGACCACGAAGCGTGCGCCGGCGATGGTGGGCTTGCCGTCTGCGTCCGCAGGGCCAGCGCGGTTCTCAGCCCAGATGCGTCCGCCATGTGCTTCGATGATCTGCTTGGAGATCGAAAGCCCAAGGCCGGAGTTCTGGCCAAACCCCTGATGCGGCCGGTCGGTGTAGAAGCGCTCGAAAATCCGCTCCAGCGCGTCCTCGCCGATGCCGGGCCCGTCATCGTCGACCACGATCTCGACCTCGCCGCGGCTGCGGCGGCAGACGATGCGCACCTTGTCGCCCGGCTTGGAGAATGATTGCGCGTTCGACAGCAGGTTCGAGATCACCTGGCCGAGCCGTGAATCATGGCCGGGCACCGACAGCGTATCGGTCGGTCCGCGGCCCTCGAAGCGGGCTTCGACGGCGACGTCGTGGCCGAGCCTGGTCTCGTTGGCGACGCCGGTCAGCGTCGTCAGCAGCCGCCGCAGATCGACCGGCGCCATGTCCTGGCGCTGCAATTCGGCATCGAGCCGGCTGGCGTCGGAGATGTCGGAGATCAGGCGGTCGAGCCGCCTGACGTCATGCTCGATCACGGCGAGCAGCCGCGCGCGGCTGTTGTCGTTGCGCGCCAAAGGCAGCGTCTCGACCGCCGAGCGCAGCGAGGTCAGCGGGTTCTTCAACTCATGGGCGACGTCGGCGGCGAACATCTCGATCGCCTCGATGCGGCTGTACAGCGCGTTGGTCATGTCGCGCAGCGCGCCGGAGAGATGGCCGATCTCGTCGCGGCGCCCGGTGAAGTCGGGAATCTCGACGCGGGTCTGGATGCGGTGACGGACGCGCTCGGCGCCGTCGGCGAGCCGCCGCACCGGGCCCGCGATCGTGCTCGCCAGCAACAGCGACAGCATGATCATGACGGCGGAGGCGACGCCGCCGATCTTGAGGATGGCGAGGCGCTCGGACATCACCAGCTGGTCGATGTCGTCGCCCTGGGTGGTCAGCATCAACGCGCCGCGCACGGCGCGGAAATGCTGCACCGGGACGGCAACCGACACGATGATCGCGCCGCGCTCGGTGACGCGCACGGCGCTGCCCTTCATGCCCTCGAGCGATTGCGCGACTTCGGAATAACCCTTGCCGCCTTCGGGACCGAGCTCGCGATAGATCGGCAGGTCGCCGCGGTTGAGCCAGGTCTTGATCGTGGCCTTGGTCTTTTCATAGAGCGACGGCTTCTCCGACGGCGGCGGCAGCTCCATGCGCAGCACGTCGCCGCGCGCGAACAGATTGCGGCTGTCGAGGATCAGGCCGCCATCGCGGTCGAAGATGCGGGCCCGCGTCTTGGTCGGCGCGATCAGGCGGCGCAGGACCGGCGCGACCCGCTCGGGATTGATCGGGAAATCCGCCGATTCATCCGGCTGGCCATAACTTTCGCCGGGCTTGAGGTCGAGCAGGCGATCGGGATCGATCGTGACGGTATTGCCTTCGACGGTGGCCGAGGCCGCGATCGCCTCCGAGATGATCTCGGCATAGACTTGGAGGCTCTGCGTGCGCGCCTCGATCAGGCCAGCGCGGAATTGCGAGAGATAGAGGATGCTGGCGACCAGCGCGACGAGGCCGGCAAGGTTGAGCGAGACGATGCGGCGCGTCAGGCTCGAGAACGACAGCGCGAAGAAGAACTGACCGGCGCGGCGCAGCCAGCCGAGCGGACGGCGCCAGCCCTTGTCCTGCGCCACGTCTTCGGCAACGGCGTCCTGATCGAGGAGCTGTGACGCGTCCTCGGTGTTCAGGCCTTGCTCGAGCTGCGTTCGATCAAGCACTGGCAAAGCTGCCGGTTGGTATGGATGTCGTCCCGCGAAGCAATCGTTCGCCCGAGCTTACCCCAGCCGTGCGGAGCCTGTCAGTTAACAAGCCGCCCGGGAAGCGCAGATCAGGCTTCCTTGAAGCGATAGCCGACGCCGTACAGCGTCTCGATCATCTCGAAGTCGTCGTCGACCACCTTGAACTTCTTGCGCAGCCGCTTGATGTGGCTGTCGATGGTGCGGTCGTCGACATAGACCTGGTCGTCATAGGCCGCGTCCATCAGCGCGTTGCGGCTCTTCACGACGCCGGGGCGGGTGGCGAGCGCCTGCAGGATCAGGAATTCGGTCACGGTGAGGGTCACCGGCTCGTTCTTCCAGGTGCAGGTGTGGCGCTCCGGATCCATCCGCAGCAGGCCGCGGTCGAGCGCGCGGGCGTCCGGCTCCTTCGGCGCGGCGGTCGGATCTTTCGGCTGGCCGCGGCGGAGCACGGCCTTGACCCGTTCGACCAGCAGGCGCTGCGAGAACGGCTTGCGGATGAAATCGTCGGCGCCCATTTTCAGGCCGAACAATTCGTCGATCTCCTCATCCTTCGAGGTGAGGAAGATCACCGGCAGGTCGGACTTCTGGCGCAGCCGGCGCAGCGTTTCCATGCCGTCCATGCGCGGCATCTTGATATCGAGGATCGCAAGATCGGGCGGCGACGTGCGAAAGCCATCCAGCGCCGACGCACCGTCCGTGTAGGTCATGATGCGATAGCCTTCGGCTTCGAGCGCGATCGAAACCGAAGTGAGAATGTTGCGGTCGTCGTCGACCAGGGCGATTGTGGGCATGTGCTGCTTTCACAATGAGAGTGGCTTAGACGGCGGGCACTCTGGCGACGCGCCGTAGAATTGGGCTTCGAACGCGGTCAACGAGCAATGCAAGCTGGGCTGAAGTGTGACCGAGTTCCGCAAAAATCCGCTTCTGCGACCCACGCGATGGGTCCCCATATAGCACCCTTAGACCATGAGAAAAGGCCCTTTTTTCATAGGGAACCCGCCCGATTCGCCCATAAAATGACCCGATAGGCCCATGCAACCGACCGCCGACTTCGATCCTGCCCACCTTGCCCGCTCGCTGCTCCGCCGCAGCCGCCAGGGCGCCCTCGCTACGTTGATGGCCGGCACCGGCGATCCCTATTGCTCGCTGGTCAATCTGGCCAGCCATCCCGACGGCTCGCCGATCCTGCTGATTTCCCGGCTGGCGCTGCATACCAAGAACATCCTGGCCGACAGCCGGGTGTCGCTGATGCTGGACGAGCGCGCCGAGGGCGATCCGCTGGAGGGCGCCCGGATCATGCTGGCGGGTAAGGCGGAAGAGGTCGCGGAGGCCGGGCGGGAGCTCGTCCGCCGGCGCTATCTCGCTGCCCATCCGTCAGCGGAAGCCTTTGTGGAATTTAAGGATTTTTCGTTCTTCCGGATCAAGCCAAGCGGTGCCCATCTGGTTGCCGGGTTCGGCCGCATCGTGGACCTCAAGCCCGCGCAATTCCTGACTGATCTCGGGGGAGCCGGCGGGCTGCTCGAAGCTGAGCCCGGCGCGGTGGCGCATATGAACGAGGATCACCGCGAGGCCATGAATCTTTACGCGACGCGGCTGCTCGGCGCGGAAAGTGCCGAATGGCTCTGCACCGGCTGCGACCCCGACGGCATGGACATGCAGGCCGGCCGCGACACGCTGCGGCTGGATTTCCCCGAGCGCGTCACCACCGGCACCGAGCTGCGCAAGATGCTGGTGCGGCTCGCCGGCGAGGCGCGCGCCAAGGGATAGCAAGGAATAGGAAGCGACAGGAGCAAGCCGCCTGTCCGCACGGCGGTGCTGCGGCCGTGGCGAGGCATGGTGTCGCATGGCTGCGGCGGCGCGATTGCGCAGTCCGGATTTGACAGCGCGATCATTTCGCACGGGCTTGTCATGTCTCGCCCGTTGGCTCGATCTGCGTGCAAGAATGTCTGGCGCGGCTGCATCGGAAAATCAGCCGGATCGCGATGTCGACCGCGATGACGCGCGCGTGCGACCACGCTGATTGCGTTATCATCGATCGCGGGTCAGCGATCGCCTCGCCGCCGAACGCTACGCGTTGCGGAACGTTCACCGCAGTTGAGCGTTGAACCAATCGGGCTTCGACGAAGGTGTGTTGAGCGCAATCGAAACTGCTCATCAGCAGCTTCTCACTTGCAGCTCAATGCCGATCCGGTGGTGCCGCGTGCAACACGATCGTGGTCATGCTCGGCTCTGCAGCGCTGCGTCAACGCGCGGCGGCTCATCTCAACGATACATCCTCAGCGCGAAATGCATACCCGGCATTCTCCGCGCCGTTCGCCTCGATCGGCGAACGCGCCGCCCGCCGGCTGGCACTTTTTGTGCATCGCAAAGCTCCGTGCGCGGCGGGAAAGGCGATGAAACGTCGCCCGACTGCCGGCAAAACAACGAGAAAACGAAAGCAAGACGAAAGGGTTTCGCGCTGCGGTATTTGCGCCAGATGATGGGCCTGCCTTGGAATCAGCCAAAAGCCGTTCGATTGGCTTGGCAAGCTTGGCGATCCCCACTATTAGGTCGCCGGACCGAAGCCGAGAGGCTATATTCTGATCACGGTCACCGCGGCGAGGGCGCGATTGGCGACATTCGCGCGAACAAGGATACGCGGGTTCGAGGAGGTTCTTCGTGCAAGAGACGGGCGTACATAACGGTGCCTTCGGCGCCGACAAATTCGGCTTAAAAAATCTCAAGGGCGTGCATTGGAATTATGGCGCACCTCAGCTTTACGAGCATTCGCTGCGTAATGGCGAAGCGGTGCTGTCGGCCGATGGCGCGCTTTGCGCGGACACCGGCGTGTTCACTGGCCGCAGTCCGAAGGACAAGTTCACGGTCCGCGACGATCTCACCGACAAGAACATGTGGTGGGCCGGCAACCAGTCGATCACCTCGGAGCAGTTCGCCGCGCTTCATGCCGACTTCCTCAAGCATGCCGAAGGCATGACGCTGTTCGCGCAGGATCTCTATGGCGGCGCCGATCCGAAGCATCGCATCAAGACCCGCGTCTTCACCGAGCTTGCCTGGCACTCGCTGTTCATCCGCACGCTGCTCATTCGTCCCGAGGCGTCGGAGCTCGCGAGCTTCGTGCCCGAACTGACGATCATCGACCTGCCGAGCTTCCGCGCCGATCCGAAGCGTCACGGCTGCAAGTCGGAGAACGTCGTCGCGATCGATTTCGCCCGCAAGATCGTCCTGATCGGCGGCTCACAATATGCCGGCGAGATGAAGAAGAGCGTGTTCACCACGCTGAACTATTACCTGCCCGAGAAGGGCGTGATGCCGATGCACTGCTCGGCCAATGTCGGCTCCGACGGCGACACCGCGATCTTCTTCGGCCTGTCCGGCACCGGCAAGACCACGCTCTCGGCCGATCCCAAGCGCACGCTGATCGGCGATGACGAGCATGGCTGGAGCGAGGACGGCGTCTTCAATTTCGAAGGCGGCTGCTACGCCAAATGCATCAAGCTGTCGGGCGAAGCCGAGCCGGAAATCTACGCCGCCAGCAAGCGCTTCGGCGCGGTGCTGGAAAACGTCGTGCTCGGCGCCAATGATCGCGTGCCCGATTTCGACGACGGCTCGAAGACCGAGAACACCCGCTCGGCCTATCCGCTCGATTTCATCCCGAACGCTTCGCGCACCGGCTGTGCGCCGCATCCGAAGAACGTCGTGATGCTCGCGGCCGACGCCTTCGGCGTGATGCCGCCGATCGCCAAGCTGACGCCGGCGCAGGCGATGTATCACTTCCTGTCCGGCTACACCGCGAAGGTCGCCGGCACCGAGCGCGGGCTCGGCAACGAGCCGCAGCCGGAATTCTCCACCTGCTTCGGTTCGCCGTTCCTGCCGCGCGATCCGTCGGTCTACGGCAACATGCTGCGCGAGCTGATCGCCAAGCACAATGTCGATTGCTGGCTGGTCAACACCGGCTGGACCGGCGGCAAGTACGGCACCGGCCGCCGCATGCCGATCAAGGTGACCCGCGCGCTGCTCACCGCGGCGCTGAACGGCTCGCTCCGCAACGCCGACTTCCGCACCGACAAGTATTTCGGCTTCGCGGTGCCGACCTCGCTGCCGGGCGTCGAGCCGCACATCCTCGACCCGATCAAGACCTGGGCCGACAAGGTCGAGTTCGACAAGACCGCGCGTGCGCTGGTCGGCATGTTCCAGAAGAACTTCGCCAAGTTCGAAGCGCAGGTCGACGCCGAAGTCCGCGCCGCCGCACCGGAAGTGAAGCTGGCGGCGGAGTAAGCCGCGCAAGCGATACGCGATTTGAAAAGGCGGCCCGCGTGGCCGCCTTTTTGTTTTGATGCCTGGCGAGCGCGCGCGACTGCTAATTCCGTCACCCTGAGGAGCGCGCGCGTCTCGAAGGGTCGACGGCCACGAGCCGGGCCGTGCATCCTTCGAGGCTCGCCCAGCGGCGCAATTGCGCCGCAAGGCTCGCACCTCCAGCGACAAAGGCGAAGCCGTTGCGCGGGGATGACGGGGTTAGAGCGGAGCGTCCTCCGCTACTCCCCCATCTCCGGCAGCACCGCGTTGCTCGGCGTCTGCCGGTCGGTGATCTGCAGGCCGAACAGGCTGCCGATCAATTCGACGGCGACGCGCGCGGTGCGGCCGCGCTCGTCGAGGAAGGGATTGAGCTCGACGATGTCGAGCGAGCGCACCAGCCCGGAATCGTGCAGCAACTCCATGATGAGATGGGCTTCGCGATAGGTCGCGCCGCCGGGCACCGTGGTGCCGACGCCGGGCGCCACCGCCGGATCGAGGAAGTCGACATCGAACGAGACATGCAGCACGCCGTTCTTCGCCCTGACGCGTTCGATGACGCGGCGCGTGAGCACGGCGACGCCGAACTCGTCGATCTGGCGCATGTCCGCGATCGACACGTTGCGCTGCCGCAGCAGCTTGCGCTCCAGCGGATCGACCGAACGCGTGCCGATCAGGTCGAGCTGATCGGGCGGGATCGAGGCCCGCGGCAGCCCGCCGAGCAGATCGTCGAGACCGGGCTCGCCGCACAGGAACGCGGCCGACATGCCGTGCATGTTGCCGGTGATGGTGGTGGCCGGCGTGTTGTAGTCGGCATGCGCGTCGACCCACAACGCAAACAGCGGCCGGCCCTTTTCCTGCCAGTAGCGCGCGACGCCGTTGATCGACCCCATCGACAGCGAGTGATCGCCGCCCATGAAGATCGGGATCGCGCCGGAATGCGCCAGCCAATAGGCGCGTTCGGAGAGCGCGCGGGTCCAGGTCTTCACCTCGTCATAGAACCTGGTGTTGGCCGGCACCGGGCCGTCGGCGACGACGGCGGGGATCGCAAGGTTGCCGTGATCATCGACCTGGAAGTCGAGCTGCTCGAGCAGGCGCGCGATGCCCGCGGTGCGCAGCGCATCCGGTCCCATCAGCGGGCCGGCCTGCGACGCGCCGATCTCGATGGGAACGCCAAGCAGGGCGATGCGCGAGGGCTTTGAAGTGTCGGCTTCGGACATGCAGCAGTGCTCCCATGCCAATGTTCCCTCAACCCTTGAAATAGGCAATGCGGTCGTAACAGACCAATGTGGATATTTGGCTACGCCTTGAAATAAGCGATCTGCGTCGTGGTCGCGAGCAGCCGGCCGGACGGCGACCACAATTCGCCGTGCTGGTCGCCGTAGCTCTTGTGGAAGATCTTGGCGTCGGCGGTGGCGAGCACGCGGGTGGTATCCTCCGCATCCAGGTCGGCCGCGTCGGCGTGGAAATAGGTGGTCAGCGACACGGTGCCGAACGGCACCAGCTCGTGCCTTGCGTGGAAGACGCGGCCGAAGAACGCGTCCGACATCGACATCAGCGACAGTGCATCGAGCTTGCGCGGTACACGGTCGGCGATCCAGAGCTTTGAATAGGGGCTCGACGGCTGCTTCGCGCCGCCGCCGCCGGCGAATTTCGGCTCGCCCTCGGCGAAGCGGAAATCGTACTGGTTGGCCCAGGTCATCTTGAGCTTCGGAAAGGAGCGCAGCTGTTCGAACGGCACGGCGCCCGGAAATTCGGCCGGTTGGTGCGACCAGGACGGCCGGCGCTCGGCGAACACGGCGGTTGCCAGCGTCGCGACCTCGCCGCCGCCCTGCGTCATCTCGACCGACCAGTGCTGGCTCGAGCGGTTGGCCTTGACCAGGCGGACATCGAGATCGAACGCGCCCTCGGCGACCGGCGCGCAGTAGTTGACCGTCAGCGCCAGCGGATCGCCCGCGCGCTGCGGGTGCTGCATCAGCGCGCGCAGGATCGTCGCGGCGGTGCAGCCGCCGAACGGGCCGACGAACGCCCAGTAATCCGGGCTGGTCCGTCCCTGCCAGCGGCTGTCGCCGGCGGTCACGGCGGTTGCTTCATCGAAAAGGTGCGGGGTCTTGGTGAGCATGCAGATCTTTCAATATCGACTGGCGCTTCCGTCATCGCCAAGAGGACTGACGGGCAATGACGAGCAATGACGTCCGTCATGCAATATCGCGAGCTATTGCGCTGATTTCAATGACGTCGGGCGTAATCGATTTCCGCGTCCCGGGATTAGCCCTTCGCCTCGCGCTGGGCGCCGAGCTGCGGCGAGGCGCCCGGATGCACCGGCACGTGCCAGATGTCCTCGGCATATTCGCGGATGGTGCGGTCGGAGGAGAACCAGGCCATGCGCGCCACGTTGAGGATCGAGGCGCGGGTCCAGGCCGGCGCTACCATCCAGCGGGCGTCGATGCCGCGCTGCGCGTCGTAGTAGGAATCGAAATCGGCCGAGACCATGTAGTGGTCGAGGTAGCGCAGCGCGTGCCCGATCGATGCGAAGCGTGCGGGATCGCCGGGCGAGAACTCGCCGCTCTCGATGGCGCGGATCGCGCGCTCCAGCCGTGGCGATTTGCGGATCGCGTCGCTGGCGTCCAATCCCTGCTTGCGGCGGACCATGACGTCGCCGGCCTCGAGGCCGAAGATCGCGATGTTCTCCTCGCCGACATTGTCGCGGATCTCGATATTGGCGCCGTCGAGCGTGCCGATCGTCAGTGCGCCGTTCAGTGCGAGCTTCATGTTGCCGGTGCCGGACGCCTCCATGCCGGCGGTCGAGATCTGCTCGGAGAGATCGGCGGCCGGAATGATCACCTCGGCGAGGCTGACATTGTAGTCGGCGAGAAAGGCGACCTTCAGCCTGCCGCCGAGCGAAGCGTCGTTGTTGACGATTTCGGCGACGTCGTTGATCAGCTTGATGATCAGCTTGGCGTAGCGGTAGCTCGCCGCCGCCTTGCCGGCGAAGATTTTCACGCGCGGCACCCAGTCGCGCCGCGGATCGTCCTTCATCGCGTGATACAGCGCGATCGTCTCCAGGATGTTGAGCAGCTGCCGCTTGTATTCGTGGATGCGCTTGATCTGCACGTCGAACAGCGCCGAGGGATCGACCTGGATGCCGTTGCGCTCGCGGATCAGTCGCGCCAGCGCCAGCTTGTTGTGATGCTTGACGTCGCGGAAGCGCTTCTGGAATTCCAGATCACTCGAATGGGTCTCGAGGCGCTCGAGCAGCGAGAAGTCGTCGAGCACGGCCTCGCCGCAGGTTTCGCGCAGCAGCGCGGTCAGCCGCGGGTTGGCCAGCATCAGCCAGCGGCGGAAGGTGATGCCGTTGGTCTTGTTGGTGATGCGCGACGGATAGAGATGGTGGAGGTCGTGGAACACGGTCTCCTTCATCAGGTCGGAATGCATCGCGGAGACGCCGTTGATGCGGTGCGAGCCGACGAACGCGAGCTGGCCCATCCGCACGCGGCGGCCGCTGCGCTCGTCGATCAGCGAGACCGAGGCGCGATATTCGATGTCGCCGGGGAAGCGTTCCTCGGCGAGCGCGAGATGGGCCACGTTGATGCGGTAGATGATCTCGAGATGCCGCGGCAGCAGCCGCTCGAACAGTTCGACCGGCCAGGTCTCGAGCGCCTCGGGCAGCAGCGTGTGGTTGGTGTAGGACAGCGTCGCGACCGTGATCTTCCAGGCCTCGTCCCAGCGGAAATTGTGCAGGTCGACCAGGATGCGCATCAGCTCGGTGACCGCAAGGCTCGGATGGGTGTCGTTGAGCTGCACCGCTGCCTTCTGCGCGAGGTTGCGCAGGCCGCCGTCGGAGGCGAGATGCCGCTTCACGAGATCCTGCAACGAGGCCGAGACGAAGAAATATTCCTGGCGAAGCCGGAGCTCGCGGCCCGCCGCGCTCTCGTCGTTCGGATAGAGGAATTTGCAGATCGCTTCCGCGCGGGCCTGCTCGGCGCTGGCCGAGACGTAGTCGCCGGTGTTGAAGACGTCGAGCTCGAGCGGGTCGGGCGCATGCGCCGACCACAGGCGGAGCGCGTTGACGTGCTGGCCGCGCCAGCCGACGATCGGCGTGTCGTAGGCCATGGCCTCGACGGTTTCCGCCGGGTGCCAGGTGGCGCGGTCGCGGCCGCGATCGTCGACATGCTCGACATGGCCGCCGAAGTGAACGTTGTACACCACCTCCGGCCGCTGGAATTCCCAGGGATTGCCGAAGGCGAGCCACTCGTCGGGATATTCCTGCTGCCAGCCATGGTTCATGATCTGGCGGAACAGCCCGAAATCGTAGCGGATGCCGTAGCCGGTCGCGGGGATCGCCAGCGTCGCCATGCTCTCCATGAAGCAGGCCGCAAGCCGGCCGAGGCCGCCATTGCCGAGCGCCGCATCCGGCTCGCATTTGCGCAGGTCCGAAAGATCGACGCCGAGGTCGCCGAGCGCCGCCTCGAACAGCGGCAGCAGTCCCATATTGTTGAGCGCGTCGGTGAACAGGCGCCCGATCAGGAACTCGAGCGAGAGATAATAGACGCGCTTGGCGCCGGCGTCGTAGCTCTGCTTCTCGGCCGTCAGCCAGTGGTGCACGATGCGGTCGCGCAGCGTCAGCGCCGCGGCCTTGTACCAGTCGCGTCGGGTCGCAACGGTGGCGTCCTTGCCGATCGCAAGCCGGAGCTTGGCCAGGATCGCGCTCTTGATCTCGGTCAGCGCCAGCTCGTCGATCGGCTGGTTCAATGCCGGGTAGTTTGTCTGTTCCTGCAACGCGCCCAATCCCTGCCGTTCAAACCGGAACACGACGCGATGACCCGCATCATGTCCTCATCTCATTGGTCGAGCATGGTTCCCCCGGAAATCCCGGTTCCGCGGCCTTCCGATCACGCTCCGGCGCAATGATACCCGCCTTGCATGGCAATCGAAACCGTCAGGGACGATGCCATACACAGCGCTGCCGTGATTTTATGCAAGGACCGGGCCGCTTCGGGAACCTTCCGGACCAGCCGTCATGGGTGCTACGATGGCGCTGCAGAAGCCGGGATTTCGCGACAATTGACCGGAGGATGCGTGATGAGACTCTTGATCGAGATCGCGGCCGCGGCGTTGCTCGTGGTGTGCATCACGGCGACCAGCGCAGCCGATGCAGCGGGCAGACCGGGCCGCAGCGCCGACGGCCTGAGTTGCGGCTTCAGCGTGGCGCAGAACGCATCGCCCGCCGCGCGCTGTACCGCCATCAAGCGGCAATGCGGCGGCAAGTTCTACGCAAATGCCTGCGGCGACAAGCTGCTCTCGGCAGCGAATTGAGCGGCCGCGCAACGCGCTTTCACGCTCAATCGGGACACCGTGGTGATACGGATTTCCAAGCCTTAACGGAGCCTTTACAAACACAGCTGTCGCCCGTGGGGCGGGCACATTTTTCAGCTCCGACGCATTTCATTCCGAAGCCATTTTCAACGGGCCGCTGACCTGGTCAGCGGCCCGAATTGCTTTGCGGGCAGCATATGCGTGAGCGAGCGATGATGCTCGCTCGCGCCATATCGTCGTCCTGGCGAAAGCCAGGACCCATTACCCCAATAGTCAGATGAGGCCCGACAGGTCGTTCCAATCCGGATTTTCCGCTTCGATCAGCTTGATCTTCCAATCGCGCTTCCAGAACTTCAGTTGCTTCTCGCGTGCGATCGCTTCTTGCGGCGTGGCGAATTCCTCGACATGGACGAGGCGGAAGACCTGATATTTGTACACAAACTTGGAGCCTCGGCCCGAACGATGCAGTTCGAGCCGCGGGCGAATATCGTTCGTAACGCCGATATAGATCGTGCCGTGATGCCGGCTTGCGAGGATGTAGACGTAGTAGCTGCTTGCAGCGCTCATGGTTTGGCCCAATCTCGCGAGATGTCGGCCTATTGGGGGTAATGGGTTCCCCTGAGTTCACAAACGAAGTGCAACACTTCCTTGAGGAGGTGTTGCCATGGGGCGGACTTACAAGCAGCTCTCTCTGGACGACCGATGCGAGATTGCCTGCCTATCGGCCAATGGCAGCTCGGTCCG
>NZ_JADYVV010000070.1:0-52132 GCF_020194035.1 Bradyrhizobium sp. BRP56 | reverse complement strand
GGCGCGCGTCTTCGGCGTCGTCGTGGCGTTCGCGTGCAGGCTCAGTTCCATGACCCGAGGTGCTCCCTGACAAAGGCCACGCCTCGTTCTACACCGATTCCATCAAACCAATCAGCAGGGACCAAACACGAACGCAGGGACCCATAACCACGAATGGTTATTGCTGCACGATGGTGAACGACGAGTCCCGATCACAACGTCTGCTGCGACGTATGGGTCCCTGCTTTCGCAGGGACGACATCTGTTGTGCGGCAGCACTCGCCACCAAATCAAATCATCGCACACACGACGGTAAGGCCGGCCGCGCTCAACCGTCACCTCACCCAGCCATCAATTCATCGCCCCGGAGCGAGGCGACGTGCGGCGCTTGTGTTTTGCGGCGGGCGCTGCGGGCGCCGGTGTCGCTTCCTTCACCCCGCCGATCCTGCGCAGCGCGGCGTCGGCGGCGCGCTCGCCGCTATCCCAGGCGCCGTCGATCGTGCCCCACAGCGTTTCATGGGTGGCCTCGCCCGCGAGATACATGGCGCCGATCGGCTCGGCCAGGATGCGGCGCGAGAATTGTGCGCCGGGCGCAGCGGCCGACATCGCGCCCATGATGAAGGGCTGTGCATTCCAGCGCGTCGCATTGGTCTTCTTGACGGCGGCGCCGACCTCGCTGCCATAGAGCTTGGTCAGCCATTCCACCGCGAAAGCCGACATCGCCTGCTCGCCCTGCGCCGACAGGTCGCGGCCGAACGAGCCTGCGACGTCGATCGTGCACAGCGAGGAGCCTGCGATATTGCCGTAGAGCAGCGCCGTCTTGGTCGAATTGCTCTGCTCGATGATGACGTCATCGCGCGACAGCCCGAGCGGATTGCCCGGGATATGCAGCGCGATGCGATCGTAGCTGCCGAGGCTGAGCTTGGCGGCGGCATCGAGCGGCCGCTTCGGAAACTCCGGCGCGAATTTGATGTTGCCGCTCGCAAGCACGTTGCTCGACACCGTGACGATGGCGGCACGCGCGGTGATCTTGCCGGAGGGCGTCTCGACCATGACGTCGCGATTGCTCCACAGGATACGCTGCGCCGGCGTCGACAGCGCCAGCGGCAGTCCCTCACCGAGCTTTGCGATCAGCGCCCCGAGCCCCTGCCGGCAGGCGATCGCGGTGTTGCGATCCTGCGCGCGCACCTTGTCGACGGCGGAAAGATCCTTCAGATCCTTGCCGCAGAAATTGGGCCCGAGCAGGAATTCCGCAGTGCCGGCCCAATCGCCGAGGTCCTTCGGCATGGCAGCGGCGCAGGCGATATCGGCCTTGCGCGCAGCGTCGTCGATCGCGCGATTGGCGCGCACCAGCGCCGCCAAGAACTCCTCGGTCTCGCCGGGACGGGCGTAGCGCCGGCCGATGCGAATCTTCTGCCCCGCAGGCGCCGTGACGATGTCGAGGCCCGCGGAGCGGGCCAGCCGGATCATCGGATTGGTCTCGGGATTGTGCATCCAGCGCGCGCCGCGGTCGAACGGCACACCGAATGTCGACGCGTCGGTCTGGCAGCGACCGCCGACCTGGCCAGCCGCCTCCACCACGATCACCTTGCGGTTGGCGGCAACGATCCGTCGCGCCGCGGCAATGCCTGCGGCACCCGCGCCGATCACGACGATGTCGGCCTCGCGCGGCGGCGGCTGCGCGGCAAGAACCCGGCCGCCCAGCGCAGGCACCAGCGCGAAAGCTGCGGACGCCGACAGGAAATCGCGGCGGGTCACTGTCATGACATAGCTTCTGGCATGGTTTCCGGGGACTTGCGGAGAACGGGAACGCTTCGCGAACTGTGCCGCATCTCACCGACTGCAGCAACCATCATGGTAAATCAATCATGATTGATCCGCCGATGGCATGAACTAAATTGCAACAGCTTGCGACCATGATTAAGTGAAACACAAGCGGTCATAGAACCGCTGGGGGG
This sequence comes from Bradyrhizobium sp. BRP56, assembly GCF_020194035.1. Classification (NCBI taxonomy): domain Bacteria; kingdom Pseudomonadati; phylum Pseudomonadota; class Alphaproteobacteria; order Hyphomicrobiales; family Nitrobacteraceae; genus Bradyrhizobium; species Bradyrhizobium sp. BRP56. The sequence goes on along the minus strand of NZ_JADYVV010000070.1, from coordinate 50,195 downwards.
AATCCATGGGCGTAATGCTCGATACCGTCGGTAAATGGATCGCGGGGTACCTGCAGAAGGAAGTCCCCGGCTACGAGCCGTTCACGCCGAGCGACCCGGACCATCTGCGGAGCATCATGCAGCCCGGCGACGTGCTGCTGGTCGAAGGCAACAACCGGATTTCCGGCATCATCAAATACCTCACGCAGTCGACCTGGTCGCACGCCGCGCTGTTTGTCGGACCGATCGACGGCGCGTTCGAGCCTGACGGCGAACAGCATGTGCTGATCGAGGCCAATATCGGCGAAGGCGTGACCTCCGCGCCGCTGTCGAAATATCTCGCTTACCACACCCGCCTCTGCCGTCCGGTCGGCCTGTCGTTCGAGGACCGCACCACGGTGTGCCGCTACGCCATCAACCGCATCGGCTTCGGCTACGACACCAAGAACATCGTCGATCTCGCGCGCTATCTGTTTCCGCTGCCGATCCCGCAGCGCTGGCGCCGCCGCATGATCGCGTTCGGCTCCGGCGATCCGACCAAGATCATCTGCTCGGCGCTGATCGCGCAGGCGTTCGACGCCGTGCGCTATCCGATCCTGCCCAAGATCACGCGCGCCGCCAGCCGCAAGGCGCGCCGCGAGATCCTGCATATCCGCGATTCCTCGCTCTACATGCCGCGCGACTTCGACATCTCGCCCTATTTCGAAGTCGTCAAACCCACCATCGTGCACGGTTTCGACTACACGGCCCTGCACTGGGCCGACAAGCAGAAGCCGCTCCAGGAGGTGGCGGGCGAATTCGGTGTGTTTCCAGAACGTAAGTCGCCGCCGCTTGTTCCTGAAGCGACTGACGAAGAGACGGCGCTTCCGGCTGCGGAAATGACCGCAGAAAATCGCGCGCCGGTGTGACGATCAGAATGTTGCCGCAAGCGTCAGCCGGACGGCAAGCGGCTCGGCAGGATGCACATGGCGCTCGGCGACGCCGTCGATCGGTTCGCCCGGCAGCCGCGACAGATAGTAGTATTCGATCTGGTTGGTTTGCGCGTTGAAGAGATTGAGGACGTCGAGCTGCAGCCGCATCCCGTTGTCGAATTTGTAGCCGGCGCGGGCGTTGACGATGAACGACGACAACGAGCGCACGCTGTCATCCTCGATCAGCGGGCGCGGGCCGAAATAGCGGGCGCGCAGGCCGCCGAACCAGCCGGTCTCGCGGCCGAAGGTGACGCCGCCACTGGCGATCCACGCCGGCGCACCCGGAATGAAATTGCCGACCGGATCGTCATCCGTGAAGCGGGCGCGGGTATAGGCGAGGTCGAAATCGAGGCTCACCCACGGCAGGAGCTTGTACTGGTTGGTCCACTCGACGCCGACTCTCCGGCTCGGCCGGCTCGGCTCGGTGGTGCCGGCATCGCCGACGAACAGCAGCTCGGAATCGAAGTCGAGCACAAACACCGATAGCGACGAAGTGAGGCCGTCGATCGCCTTGGTGCGGACGCCGAGCTCGGCGCCCTTCGAGCGCACCAGCAGCGGCACGCGATCGAGCGGCGTGACCTTGTCATTGGGATCGACGGTGATGGTCGCGCCGCGGATGTCGTTGGAATGCAGGCCGAAGCCGGCATTGCCGTAGAACTCGGTCCTGGACCAGGGGCCGAGCACGATGCCGGCCTTCGGGCTCGTCATCGCCGCCTGCGCGTTGCCGGAATTCTGCGGCGTGTCGCTCAGCACATGGCCGGCGAAATAATCCTCGCGGATGCCGACCGTGGTGCGCAGCCAGTCGGTCCAACGCGCGGTGGTATCGGCCCACAGCGCGACGCTGCCCTCCTGCACCTGGTCGTTGCGCACGGTGGACAGGATCTCGCGCTGCACGGTCTTGAACAGGCCGACATTGATGTCGTCGTAGCGGGTCTGCACGCCGACCCGGGTCTGCGTATCGACGCCGGCGAAACGAAGGTCGAAGGCATGGCTGGCGTCGAGGCCATAGACGGTGCGCCTGTCGGTCTGGCTGAACTGGTCGCCGTTGACGGGGTCGTCGAGGAAATAGGTGAAGTTGTTGTCAAGCTGCAGCGAGGAGCGGATCACAAAGGCGTTGAGCTTGCTCTGCCCGTAGTCGCTGGACTGCGCCCAATTGCCGGACAGGCTGAAGCGGCTGGCGGTGCCGCCATCGGTCGGATCGAGCGTGCCATAACGGCCGATCAGGCCCTGGTCGATCGCACGTTGCGCGACCTGGTCGGTCGAATTCCAGCCATTGGAATAGGCCATCGCGGTCAGCGAGAAGCCGTCGGTCGCGGTGCCCTGGCTGTAGCGCAGTACGCCGTTCAGCTTGCGAATGTCGTCGGGCACGTCCCATGGGCCATTGTATTTGTTGGCCTCGAAGGCTGCGAGCAGCGTGCCGTCGCCGGCCTTGGCCGAGCTGGCTGCCATCGCGCGCTGATAGCCGAAGCTGCCAACCGTCAGCTCGGCGATGTTCTTCGGCAGCGCGTTCAGATAATTGATGTCGACCGCGCCGGCGGAAGCGAAGTCGCCCTTGTCCGCGTAGTATGGACCCTTGCGGACGTCCATCGACCGGATCAGCTCCGGGATCAGGAAATTGATGTCAGCATAGCCCTGGCCATGACCATGGGTCGGCATGTTGACCGGCATGCCGTCGACGGTGATGGCGAGGTCAGTGCCGTGATCGAGATTGAAGCCGCGCAGAAAATATTGATTGGCTTTGCCCTCGCCGGAATGCTGGGTGATGATCAGGCCTGGCACCGCCTCCAGAACTTCGCCGACGCGCGAGACCGGCCGCGCATTCACCTCGTCGCCGCTGATCTGCCGCGCGCTGGCGGCGGTCGGTTGCAGATCGGACGCGGACACGGTCGCCGAGCCGCCGGTGATTCCGTCGCTCGCAGCGGTGGGCTGGCTCGGTTGGAGCGCTACGGGCTTGCGGCCGCCGCCGGCGACTTGGCGCGGACGCTGGGACGGTCTGGCGTGCCTGGGTGGCGCCTGGTCCGGCGACGTCACAGTCACCGGCGGCAACTGGCCGGGCACGGTGGCGACCGTCTGCGCTTCGGCGGCCGGCGCGAAAGCTGCAATGGAGGCGGCGGCGGGAAATATCCGCCATGCAGTACGACGCAACGCCCATGCCCCCGCATGATACCTGTTACAGTCACGCGACGACCGCACCAGTCCAACCAACCCCGGCAAAGCGACGCTAGCAAGCACAGTATGACGTTACAAGAAAAATGTCATACCGCCAGGCAATCGAGCCACCACGGATAATCCATGCAACGTATCACCATCACCATCGAGGATGATCTGCTCGCGGAGATCGACGCCGCCGCCGAGGCGCGCGGCTATCAAAACCGCTCCGAGATCATCCGCGATCTCGCACGCGCCGGCTTGCAGCAGAGCGCGGAGAACACGCCGTCAGGGCAATGCGTCGCGGCGCTGGTCTATGTCTACGATCACGCCGCGCGCGACCTGTCAAAGCGGCTGGTGCAGAATTTCCACGGCCATCACGACCTGTCGCTGGCGACGCTGCATGTGCATCTCGACGACGACAGCTGCATGGAGGTGACGGCGCTGAAGGGCGCCAGCAGCGAGGTCCGGCATCTCGCCGATCACATCATCGCCGAGCGCGGTGTGCGTTACGGTCGCGTCGTGATGATCCCGACCGCTCCGGAGAAGAAGCCGCGCAAGCGGGGGCACGGGCACGATTGAGAGCGTGTCGTCTCGTAGCCCGGATGGAGCGCAGCGAAATCCGGGAAGCTCCGTCCGCGGGCGCAAGGCCCCGGATTTCGCTTCGCTCCATCCGGGCTACGCAACGAATACGCTATGCCGCCCTCGCCTTGGTGCCACGCGGCAGGCCGGCGCGGGCGAGGCCACCATAGAGCGCCTCGTTCGGCATCTCCGATTTCAGGATCGCGCGCACCTCGACCAGGCGATCGAGATCGATGCCGGTCGGAAATCCCTTGCTCTCGCAGAGAAAGACGAGGTCCTCGAACACGACATTGCCGGTGGCTCCCGGCGCGAACGGGCAGCCGCCGAGGCCGCCGAGCGAGCCGTCGAGCACGCGGGCGCCCTCGTCGAGCGCGGCGGAAGCATTCGCGATGCCCATGCCGCGGGTGTCATGCAGATGCACGCACACCGGCTTCGATCCCGCGATCTTCACCGCGCCCCGCGTCAGTTCGCCGACCTGCTTCGGCCCGGCATAACCCACCGTGTCCGCAATCGCGACCATGTCGACGCCGACCTCGTAGAGCTTCTCGGTGAGGCGCAGCACTTCGTTTGGATCGACCGGACCGACAATCGAGCAGCCCAGTGCCATCGAGATCGCGGCATTGACCAGCGGCTTGTGCGCGCTGGCATCGCGCAGCTCGCAGAGCCGCTTGATGTTCCCGATCGCCGATTCGCGCGAGCGGTTGGCATTGGCCTGGCTGTGCTCCTCGGTCGCCGACACCACCGAGGCGATCTCACCGACGCCGGAGGCCAGCGCCTCGTTGACGCCGCGCTCGTTCAGCGCCAGCGCAATGCCATGCGCCCCGGGCAGCGCGGCGATGGTGGCGACCACGTCGCGGACATCGACGAATTGCGGGAAGGTCTTGGCCGGCAGGAACGAGCCGACCTCGAAATGCCGGACGCCGGCGGCGTATTCGTCGCGCACCCAGCGCTGTTTCGCCGCGGTCGACGGGAACGTCTTCACGAGCTGCAGGCCGTCGCGCAGGCCGACTTCGCGCAGGCTCACCTTGTCGCTCGGATAGATATCGTGGACGCGGGTCATGTCAGCCTCACGCAGCGTTTCCGGTTGATGAAATTGTCTGTTGTGCGAGCTCGGCGCGCACCGCTTCGGTATCGGCGCCGAGCACCGGCACCTTCAGACCTTCGCCGATATTGCGGCCGTTCCATTCGAGCGGCAGCGCGGGGACGCGGAACGGCTTGCCGTCGGCGTTCACGTTGTTGACCAGCCCGCCGGGACGCAGCACATGCGGATCCCCGAGCAGATCCTCCGGCCGGTTGATCGGCGAGAAGCAGATATTGAGCGCATCGAGCCTCGCCGAGAGGTCCGCCACGTTCCAGTCCTTGATCACCGCGGCAACGCGCGGAATGATCCGGTCACGCGCCATGATGCGGTCCGTGGTCGAACGCAGCGTCGGATCGTCAGCGAATTCCGTGAGGCCGAACTCGCGGCAGAAGCTCTGCCAATGACCTTCGGTGACGACGCCGATGAAGATGCGATCGCCGCCGGCGGTATCGAAGATGTCGTAGATCGGCCAGGCATGCTCGCGTTCCGGCATCGAGCGCGGCTTGCGTCCGGTCATCTCGTACTCGACCATGTGCTGGGCGACCAGGAACAGGCAGTTCTCGAACAGGCCGATGCGGATGTCGGCGCCGCCTTTGTTGCCGCCACGCTTCTGATAGAGCGCGGCGAGGATCGAGATCACCCCGAACATGCCGCCCATGATGTCGTTGGCGGAGGACCCGACGCGCTGCGGCTTGTCGCGCGTGCCGGTCATCGCCGCGAGCCCCGACATCATCTGCACGACTTCGTCGAGCGCCGGGCGATGATCGTAGGGGCCGGAGAGAAAGCCCTTGTGGCCGGCGATGATCAGCTGCGGATATTTTTGGCGAAGCTCCTCGGCGCCGAGCCCCTGCTTGTCGAGCTGACCATCGCGGAAATTCTCCAGGAACACGTCGGCGCTGGCGAGCAGCCGGTGCATCGTGTCGCGGTCCTCGGGCTTGGCGAAGTCGAGCACGACGCTGCGCTTGCCGCGGTTGAACAGCGGGAAGAACGACACCCCCATGCCGCCGAGCGAACGGGTCTTGTCGCCGGCGGGCGGTTCGACCTTGATCACCTCGGCGCCGAGTTGCGCCAGGATCATGCCGCAGGTCGGCCCCATCACCATGTGGGTCATCTCGACGACCCTCACACCTTCCAGCGGCAGTCCGTTCCCGGTCATCGGTTTCTCCGTGCTCGTTGCGCTCTTGTTCTGACGCGTTTCTTCACGCGAACCGGTCCCCATCCCGCATCAAGTGCGGGAAGGCCCCGCTCGAAAACGCTTTGTGATCGGCGCAGGTTAGGCTTCCGCACGCTATCTGAAAAATATAATCTGTCGAATAGTGTATTCGTGGTTCTAGAACGCTGAACCGTCATGGATTCGCGCCAGCTTCGCTATTTCATCGCAGTTTACGAGCAGCGCAACCTGTCGCGGGCCGCGGACCAGGCCAACGTCGCGCAATCCGCGCTCAGCCACCACATCGCCAATCTCGAGGCGGAATTCGCGACGCCGCTGTTCGAGCGCAAGCCGCGCGGCATGGAACCGACCGCGGCGGGCGAGCGGCTCTATGAACATGCCCGCATCATCCTGCGCGCGATGGCGGCGGCCGAGCGCGAGATCAAGGAAGGCGCCAGCGTGATCGCCGGCGACATCTCGATCGGCATGGCCAATTCCGGGATGAAGGCGATCGGCGTGCCGCTGATGCGCACCGTGCTGACGAAATATCCGAACCTGAAGCTGTCGCTCACCGAGAGTCTCTCCGGCGCGACGCTGCTGCATCTGCTGAGTTCCGAGGTCGACCTCGCGCTGGTCTACAACCCGCCGTCGGAAAAGGACCTGATCGCCGAGCCGATGCTGGAGGAACAGATGTTCTGCGTCGGCACCGAGAAGCTGATCGGCAAGAAAACGCCGATTCCCTTCGAGGAGGTGACGCGGCTGCCGCTGATCCTTCTGCGGTACGGACTATCGGCGCGCGCGCTGCTGGATGACCCCGTGCTGCTGAAGCGGCTCGAGGCCAATGCGATCATGCATCTCAACTCGACCAGCGGCATGATCGGCGCGCTGACCGCGGGCTTGGGCTGCACGATCGCGACGACGCATTTCGTCAGCGAGCCGTTGAAGGCACGACTGCTGGTCGCGCGCGAAGTCATCGAACCAAAACTGACCCGCACGCTCTATCTTTGCCGCTTGCGCAATCGCCCGATGACTTACGTCATGGAGGAGATGTGCCGCCTGATCCGCGCCCTGATCGCAGACCAGGTGGGCCGCGGCGCCTGGGAAGCAACGCTGCTGATCTGAATGTATGACCCAGTGGTTGCATAGCAGGTTCGGTGTCGTCCCTGCCTAGTGCGCAATTGCGCACGGGAGCAGGGACCCATAACCACCGAACCGCAAAGTTGCGCACCAATGGGACGACGAGTCCCTTTCATGATACCCGCCGCGGAGTATGGGTCCCTGCTTTCGCAGGGACGACAGTTGAACAAGCTGTTTGACAGGTGAATCAAAGCAACCCTTCCCCCAGAGTTCGAAAATATCGAACGATTCCTTCGATATGTTCGTCTGGATTTCTGGCTTCCGGTTGCCAAACATGCGCGACCGGCACGCCTTCGCAAGAAGGGCGGCCGTTGCACCATTCGGGGAGGACCATCATGAGCGCCGTCGAACTCGGCTCGGTCGCCGATCTCGCCAACACGACAAGCGGACCCGACGAGATTTCGCGACGGCTCGAGGCGCTGCCCACCTCCTTGTATGTCTGGCGGCTGGTGATCTTGCTTTCGCTCGGCGGCTGCTTCGAAATCTACGACCTGTTCTTCACTGGCTATATCGCGCCGGGCCTTGCCCGCAGCGGATTGATGACCACGACGACGCAGGCGTTCTTCGGCTTCTCCGGGATCGGCGCCTTCGTCGCGGCGACCTTCGCCGGCCTGTTCGTCGGCACGTTCTGCCTCGGCTTCCTCGCCGATCGCTTCGGGCGCAAGGCGGTCTTCACCTGGTCGCTGCTGTTCTACAGCGCAGCATCCGTGATCATGGCGTGCCAGACCACACCCGGCGGCCTGCTGCTGTGGCGATTCATCGCCGGGATCGGGATCGGCATCGAGGTCATCACCATCGACGCCTACATCACCGAGCTGGTGCCGAGCTGGATGCGCGGCCGGGCGTTTGCGATCAACCAGGCGGTGATGCTGTCGGCAGTGCCTGTTGTCGCCGCACTTGCTTGGTGGCTGGTGCCGCTCTCGCCTCACGGCATCGACGGCTGGCGCTGGGTGGTGCTGATCGGCGCCGCCGCCAGCATGATCATCTGGGTGCTGCGGCTCTACGTTCCGGAAAGCCCGCTCTGGCTGGCCCGCCATGGCCGCGCCGCCGAGGCCGAGCAGATCATGCGAACACTCGAGGCCGCATCGCCTGCGGCTGCGCCGCGCCCCGCTGCCACGGCGGCGATGGTGCCGGCACGTGCGCCGGCCGAGACCGGCTATGCCGACCTGTTCAGGCCGCCCTACGTCTCGCTCGTCGTGCTGTTCATGATCTTCAATCTCTGCCAGGCGTTCGGCGTCTACGGCTTCTCCAACTGGGTTCCGGCGCTGCTGGTGCAAAAGGGCATCAACGTCACCAAGAGCCTGCAATATTCCTTCATCATCGCCTTCGCCTATCCGCTCGCGCCGCTCCTGGCCGCAACCTTCGCCGACCGCTTCGAGCGCAAATGGATCATCTGCGGCGCGGCCGCGGCGATCTCGGTGTTCGGCCTCGCCTTCTCGCAGCTCACCGAGCCGGTGCTGCTGATCGCCAGCGGCGTGCTAGTGACGGGGGCCAACATGACGCTGTCCTACGCCTATCACGCCTACCAGACCGAGGTGTTCCCGACCGCGATCCGGGCGCGCGCCGCGGGCCTCGTCTATTCGATGAGCCGGCTCAGCGCGACCTTCTCCGGCTTCATCGTGGCGTTCATGCTGAAGGAGGCCGGCGTCGGCGGCGTGTTCGGGCTGATCACCGCGGCGATGGTCATCGTGATCATTGCCATCGGTGTCTGGGGACCGAACGTCCGCGGCAGGCCGCTCGACGCCTAGAGCAATTCACTCGAAAACGCTCGCACCGCGGCACAAACGGCACTTGCCGAAGCCATATTGGGTGTCTACCTCTCGCGGGTCATTTGTGCAGAGGTAACCCAGTCATGTTCGCCGCCGCCGTCAAGGCGCTTTCGCAAATCCTGTCGCCGCCGATGCGCTCGATCCTGTGGCGCTCGATCGGGCTCGCGCTGGTGCTGATCACCGTGCTGGCGATCGGATTGCAGCGGCTGCTGAGCTGGTTTGCCGACACCGGCGAGGTCTGGGCCGAAGGCATGCTCGGCCCCAGCTTCCATTCCACGCTGCACGTGCTGTCCTGGATCGTCTCGATCTCGGCGGGCCTTGGCGTCGTGCTCGGCGGCATCTTCCTGATGCCCGCGATCACCTCGCTGGTGGCGAGCCTGTTTGTCGACGACGTCGCCGACCATGTCGAGCGCGAGCATTATCCGGCCGATCATCCCGGGGTGGCGCTGCCGGTCACGCTCGCGACGATCGAGGGCGTCAAGACCGCGCTGCTGACGATCCTGGTCTATCTGGTCGCGCTGCCGTTCGTGCTGTTCGCGGGCGCGGGCTTCATCATCTTCTTCCTCGCGACCGCCTGGCTGCTCGGCCGCGAGTATTTCGAGCTTGCGGCGATGCGGTTCCGCTCGCCTGATGACGCCAAGGCGATGCGTAAGGAGAACGCGGCGACAGTCTTTACCGCGGGCCTGTTCATCGCGGCCTTCGTCTCGATCCCGATCGTCAATCTGGCGACGCCGCTGTTCGGCATGGCCTTCATGGTGCATATGTACAAGCGGCTGTCGGGCCCGCGGCGCGAGCTGATCGAACCGGCGCGGCGAACCAACGTGTCCTCGGTCTAAGTGTTATCCGGAAGCTCGGGCAGCGATGTCGGCACCCGATCGCTTGCGAAGGGCACGAGCAGCAGTCCGACGATCGCCACGCAGGCGAGCATCGCCCATGCCTCGTTCGCGGTGAGTGCGAGCGAGGCCCGTTCGACCAACGGCCGGATGAACGCCACCGTGGCATCGTCCGGCAGACCCGGCGGCCGGTCGATCAGCAACTTCGGATCGAGCCCGATCGCCTGCGCCGCGGTGACATCCCCCGCCAGCAGGCGCACGCGGAAATCCTCGCCATAGATCGGGCTTCGCCCGCGCCGCCCAGGTTGCGCATCAGATTGAACAGTCCGCTGGCGTCGGCAATTTCCGCCTCCGGCAGCGCGCCCAGCGCAATGCGCGTCGGCGGCAGCAGACAGAACATGATCGCGACGCCGCGCACGACCTGCGGCCAGAACATCTCGCCAAAATCCGCCGTGCGCGGCTGAATGGCGCTCCAGCCGAGGCCGAGCGCGAACAAGGCGAAGCCCGCACCGGTCAACCGCCGCGCGCCGACGCGGCTTTCCAGGCTCGCCGCAAGCGGCGCGGCGACGAGCTGCGCAACCCCCGTGACCAGCATGATCGTGCCGATCTCGAAGGCGTCATGGCGGCGGACGAAACCGAGGAAGACCGGCATCAGATAGGTCGATCCATACAGGGCAATGCCGAGGCAAAAGCTCAGTGCGCAACCGATCGCGAACGGACGCCGCTTGAAGAGCGTCAATTGCGCGATCGGGTAGGTCGCGCGGAGCGTGCGCCGGATCAGCAGCGCCAACCCGGCAATGCTTCCGATGAGCAGGCCGAGGCAAGGCATCGAGGCCCAACCGCGTTGCGGCGCTTCCTTCAGACCAATCATGAAGCTTGCGAGTGTCGCTGCGAGCAGGACAAGCGACCATTTATCCAGCCTGGAGAACGCGCGAAGCTGCACGCCTTCCTTCGGAAGCAGCAACGGCGTGACCGAGGCTGCCACCGTTCCCGGAACCAGATTGATCAGGAACAGCCATGGCCACGACCAGGTCTGCGTGATCCAGCCGCCGACGACGGGTCCGACGGTCGGCGCGAGCACCGCGACGACGCCGCCGATCGTGGTGGCCACCGGATGAAGCCGCGCCGGAAACAGCGTGAACACGGCGGAGAACACTGCGGGGATCAGGACGCCGCCGGAAAATCCCTGCAGCACGCGAAACGCCAGCAGCGCCGCAAAACCGCCGCTGAGGGCGCAGCCGACGGACGCGACAGTGAACAGGCTCACCGCAAGCGCGAACAGCCACCGCAATGACAGCGCATGCGTGAGCAGGCCGGTCAGCGGGATCGCGATGACTTCCGCGATCAGATAGGCGGTCTGGATCCAGCTCATCGCCGCCGGCGAGATCGCAAGCGCGCGCTGGATCGTCGGCAACGAGGTTGCGACGACCTGGATGTCGAGAATCGCCATGAACATGCCGAAGCACATCAGGAGGAAGCCGGCCCAGGTTGCGGCCGATGGGCCGTCGGTTCGGTGATCCGCCTTGCTCATGGCGTGCTTGTGCGTGGCCAGTCGGAAACGGAGAGCGCGCGGTTCTCGACCCGAATCCGGACCGCAAGCACCGCGAGATTGAGGAGAGTAAAGATCAGCGCCAATCGCGGCAGGTGCAGCGCGAGGGGTAGCAGCGCGATTTCACCGACCACGACGGCGTAGTTTGGATGCGGGAAATATCGGTACGGCCCGGATGCGACCAGCGGCGCGCCCGGCAGCACGACGATTCGCGTGGTCCATCGCGGCCCCAGCGCGACGAGGATCCATATCCGCAAGCCTTGCAGCACCAGGAAACCCGCCAGCGCGGCCAGATTGACGTCCTGGTCGCGGCCCCAGATCCACAGCGCGGTCAGCCAGCCGGCGTGAACCAGGACAATGAGCGGGTAGTGATTGGCGCCGACCTCGACCGCGCCTCGTGCGAGAAGCCGCTCGGTGTTGCGACGTGACAGCACGAGTTCGCCGAGACGCTGCAGCGTGACCAGCGCGAGGATGACCGACGCGAAGCTCACGCCGCGTGCCTGAGCGCAACGCAGCTGAGCGTGAAGCCCGGCCCGAGCGCCGTGAGCAGCGAGCGCGGCGGCAATCCCTTGGCGCAGGCTCGTTCGAGAACAAAGAGAACCGTCGGGCCCGACATGTTGCCGCAAGCCGCGATGACGTCGCGTTCGTGATCGAGCGTGCCCTGATCGAGCGCGAGTGCCCGCTCCAGCGCGGCAATGACCTTGGCGCCGCCGGGATGGCAGAGGAAGCGGTCGATATCATCGGCGGTCAGCTGCATCCGCGCCAGGATTTCGGCGACGGCCGGCCCAACATGGTCGCGGACGAAATCCGGAATGGTTCGCTGGAAGACCACGCCGAATCCTTCCGGATCGACCGTCCAGCCCATGATGTCGAGCGTATCCGGCCACAGCTTTTCGCCCGTCGCCTCGATCCGTGTCGCACCACCGTCGCCGGCGCGCAGCACGATCGCGGCCGCGCCATCGCCGAACAGGCTGGCCGCAACGATATTTGCCTTGGTGAGCTCGTCATGCCGGACCGCGAGCGTGCAGAGCTCGAGCGCAACCAGCAGCACGTTCACCCCCGGCCGCGCTTCGGCCAGCCGCGCCGCGATCGACAGGCCGGACACGCCGCCCGCGCAGCCCAGGCCGAACACCGGCACGCGCGACACATCCGTCCGCAGACCGAGCTTGCCGGCGACGCGCGCCTCCAGCGTCGGCGTGGCTATCCCCGTCGAGCACACCGTGACCACGATATCGATGTCCCTGCAGGTCAGGTCGGCGCGCGCAATCGCCTTGCGGGCCACGTCGACGTACAGCGTCTCCGCGCCCTCCAGGAACGCCAGCGTTCGCTCCGGCCAGCCGCGCCGTTCGAGATACCATTCGATCGGCTTGACGCCGTAGCGATGCTGGATGCCGGTGTTGGCGAACAGGCTGGAGAGCGTCTCGAATTCGGCATAGCGGTCGGCGAGGAGATTGCGCGCGGCCTGCAGGACCTGTCCCTGATGGAATAGATGCGGTGGAACCGCCGTCGCCAGGGAAACAAGCGCGGCCGTCTGCTTCATCTCGATCATCGTGGCTCCAATTCCCCCGCTCTTGGAACCGCGCGATGAGCAAAATATTTCAACACGCCTGCGACATAGCGCGAGCGCCGTATTCACTATAAATTGACCCAGCGGCGATATCCGCGCCGCCTCTTCGCAAATCAGGAAGCGGTGGCGCCCAGCCTGCGCATCACGCTCTTCACCAAGCCAAGCGGCGCCGGCGACAACGGGCCCTGCGGCGCGCGCGTGATGAAGGCGACCAGGACCAGCGCCAGGATCGCGAGCCAGAAGCACAGCCAGAAGCCGTCGATATAGGCGAGCGTGTTGGCCTCGCGCTGCACCAGCGCCGCCAGCGTGCCGACGGCGCGCCCGGTCGCTGTCCCGATGCCGTGGCCGAAAAATTCACCTGCCAGTCGCTTGAGCAGGTTCACGACGTCGATATCGCCGTTCTGGACGTGCTGTCCGAGATAGTTCGAATGGATCTGCTCGCGGACCCGCAGCCAGGTCCCCATCAGCGCGACGCCGATCTCGGCGCCGCCGAGGCGCATGATCTGGATATAGGCCGCGAACGCCGTCGCCCGCGACGGATCGGAATTCGACAGCGCCATGATGATGATCGGCAGCAGCGTGAACGCCTGCCCGATCGATGTGAGCAGGACGATGCCGACGAAGTCCTCGCGCGCCCAGACGTGGCTCAGCTGCGTGCCCCAGAGATTGGCGGCCGCGAACGCCGAGAAGCCGAGCACCACGACGATGCGCGGATCGAGGTGGCGCAGCAGCAGGATCGAGATCGGCACCAGCACGAACATCGGCAGCGCGCCGTAGGTGAACAGCAGCACGCCCGACTGCTCCGGCCGCAGCGCGCCGACGGTGCCGAGGAAGTTCGGCACCAGCGACGAATTCGACAGGCTGGTCAGTGTGTACAGCAGGATGACGACCAGCGAGAGCCCGATGTTGCGCGAGAACAGCACGTTGAAATGCGCCCACGGCCGGCGCGCGATCATTTCGTTGATCATGAAGGCGACGATCAGCAGCCCGCCGCCGATCAAGAGCGCCATCACTGTGCCCGACGACAGCCAGTCCAACCGGTTGCCCTGATCGAGCCCGGCATAGACCATCGACACCCCGGCGCCGAGCAGCAGCATGCCGCCCCAATCGGCATGGTGCAGCAGGTCGCGATTGACGGGTTCTTTCGGAGTGCCGAGATACACCATCAGCCCCATCAGCGGCGCGATCACCACGCCCTGCCAATACAGCCACTGCCAGCCGAGGTGCTCGACATAGAAACCGACCAGCGAGCTTGACGAGTCGAGCGCGAAGCCGACGCGGATCGAGTACATCGCGATCGCCGGCAGCCACCATCGGATCGGCAAATTGCGCAGGATGATCATCAGCGTCGCCGGCACGAAGGTGCCGAGCAGCATGCCGTGGGCGATGCTGAGCGCGATCAGCGTCGTGTAGTCGCGCACGAACGGAATGGTCAGCGAGACCACGGCATAGACCAGGCTCGGAATGCCGAGCACGCGGCGCAGGCCGAACACGGTGGCAAGCCAGGCCACCGCAGGCGCGACGAAGATCTGCGAGCCGATGGCAGCCGTCGAGAGCCAGGCACCCTCGTCGAAGCTGAGCGAGAACGCGCCGCGCAGATCGGGCAGGCCGACCGAGGTCAGTCGGCTGTCGAAATTCGCCAGGAACGCGCCGAGCAGCACGGCGACGACCGCGAACAGCGGATAGCGCGCAACGTCGCCGCGCGAGACCGGACCACGGTCGCGGTCATCACTTTCCGCCATTGGCGACCGCCTCGCCGATGTCGATCCGCGTGACGACCGACATGCCCGGCAGCAGGCGCTCGAGCAATGGCTGGCCCTTGTCGAACTGAATCCGCACCGGAATGCGCTGCACCACCTTGGTGAAATTGCCGGTGGCGTTATCGGGCGGCAGCAGCGCGAATTGCGATCCGCTCGCCGGTGCGATACGCTCGACGACGCCGCGCAGCTTTTGGCCCGCGAACGTATCCACGGTGACCTCGACCGGCTGGCCCGGCTTGACGTTGGTCAGCTGGGTCTCCTTGTAGTTGGCGATCACATAGACGTTCGGCAGCGGCACGACATTGATCAGATTGGCGCCGATGTTGACGTAGTCGCCCGGCTGCACCTGGCGCTCGCCGGTGACGCCGTCGAACGGCGCGACGATCTTGGTGTAGCCAAGCTTGAGCTTGGCCGATGCCAGCAGCGCCTTGGCGGCGTCGAGGTCGGCGGCACGCTGCTTCTTGGTACCTTGCAGGACCTCGAGCTGATGGCGCTGCGCCGCGATGACGGCGCGGCTGGCGCGCACGTCGGCCTCCGCCTTGGCGTAGGATGCGGTCGCCTGCTCGAGCCGCTGCCGCGTGCCCGCGTCGGTTTGCGACAGCGACTGCTGACGCTCTTCCTCCTGGCGTGCCAGGGTCTGCTGCGCCTCCGCGGACAGCCGCGCAGCTTCGGCCTGCGCGATGGTCGCATATTGCAGCTCGACCTGGTTGTTGAGGTTGTCCAGCACGGCCTGCGCACCGACCACGCCGGCCTCGGCCTGCGCCACCTGCGCCTGGTAATCGGCGGGATCGATCTGCACCAAGAGATCGCCGGCCTTGACGCGCTGGAAATCGGAGACGGCGACGGTGAGCACCTCGCCGGACACGCGGCTGGAGAGCTGGGTCAATTCGGCGCGCACATAGGCATCATTGGTGGTCTGGATCGTGGCGCTGCCAACCCAGGCATCCCAGCGACTGGTCGCCACCGCGACGAACACCAGCGCGACGAGCACGGCAAACAGCGGAATCGCGAAACGGCTCCAGAAGCCGCTTGCCGAAGGTTGCGGCTTGGCAGGCGCCGCTGCAGTCGCGGTCTGGCTGGCGGGTGACGGACCATCTTCAACCTGCTCTGCCACACCACACTCCTCAAGCACGCGTACAAACGCCGGACGAACCTATTAGCACATGACGACGATCATGCCTCAGACGGTCTTTTCCGGCCACCGGCAGAGATCGTTGATCAGACATACGTCGCAACGTGGACCGCGAGCGAGGCAGGTGTAGCGGCCATGCAGGATCAGCCAGTGATGGGCGTGCAGCATGAACTCGGTCGGGATCACCTTCTCCAATCCCAACTCGACCTCGAGCGGGGTCTTGCCGGGCGCGAGCCCGGTGCGGTTGCCGACGCGAAACACATGGGTGTCGACCGCCATCGTGTGCTCGCCGAACGCCATGTTGAGCACGACATTCGCGGTCTTGCGGCCGGCGCCGGGCAACGATTCGATTTCAGCGCGCGTGCGCGGCACCTCGCCGCCGAACTCGGCGATCAGCTTCTGCGACAGCGCGATGACGTTCTTGGCCTTGTTGCGATAGAGCCCGATGGTCTTGATGTAGTCGCGCACCCTGTCCTCGCCGAGCTCAAGCATCTTCTCCGGCGTGTCGGCGACCGCGAACAGCGCTCGCGTCGCCTTGTTGACGCCGGCGTCGGTCGCCTGCGCCGACAGCACCACCGCAACCAGCAGCGTGTAGGGGTTGAGGTGCTCGAGCTCGCCCTTGGGCTCGGGATTGGCTTTGCGGAACCGGTCGAAAGCCTCGTAGACCTCCTCCGATGTCCATGGCTTCGGCTTTACGGTTCGCTTGGCGGCCTTCTTGGCCGCCTTCTTTGCCCCGCGTTTGGGCAGCAGCCTTGCCGCTTTCGCAGGCTTCTTCTTCGGTGCGGAACGAACGCTTGATGTGCTGGCGCGTTGAGAGCGGATGATTTTGGCCATGAACCGGATATACTGATACGTCATGACCGCAGGCAACGACTTTGATCCGGGCGAAGACCTCAGGGCCAATGACCTCGCGGCTGATGTCGCTGAGGCCGAGCCCAAACTGTTCTCGGCATTACTGACGCCGCACCGCTCGCTGAATCGCACCGGCTTTATCGTGCTGATGTCGTTCGTCACCGTGGTCAGCTTCATTGCCGGCGCGGTGTTCTGGTGGCTCGGCGCCTGGCCGATCTTCGGCTTCTTCGGCCTCGACGCGCTGGTGATCTATTGGGCGTTCAAGGTCAATTTCCGCACCGCCAAGGCGAGCGAGGAGATCACCGTCACGGCGTCGGAACTGAGGGTGCGCAGGATCAGCCATCGCGGCCATGTGGCGGAATGGGTGCTCAATCCGCTCTGGGTGCGGTTCGAGCAGATCTCGCATGAGGAGTTCGGCATCGAGCGGCTTTATCTGGTCTCCCGGGGCCGCCGGGTCAGCGTTGGCAGCTTCCTCGGACCGGACGAAAAGGCTAGCTTCTCCAAGGCTTTGACGGCGGCGCTCAATGCCGCGAAACGCGGCCCGACTTACAACCCCATCCGCTAGGTCTTATTCGAGCATGATCTCGTCGGAAAACCGGTCCCCACTTTTCCGGATCATGCTTGTCGGAAATCGGGTGGTTTGGAGGCGCCATGGCTCCTAAATCAGAGACCATGATGACACTCGCCATACACGATCAGCGCCTGGCCAAGCCGGGCCTCCAGAGCGCCGCGCTGCGCGACTATGACTCGGTTCGGCGCGCCATCGCGTTCATCTCGGAGCATTGGCGCACACAGCCGACCATCGAAGCAATGGCCGATGCCGCCGCCGTCACGCCGGATGAATTGCACCATCTGTTCCGCCGCTGGGCCGGGCTGACGCCGAAGGCCTTCATGCAGGCGCTGACCCTGGATCACGCCAAGAACCTGCTGCGCGATTCCGCCAGCGTGCTCGACGCGGCACTCGACTCCGGCCTGTCAGGGCCGGGACGGCTGCACGACCTGTTCGTCACGCATGAGGCGATGTCGCCGGGCGAATGGAAGACCGGCGCAGGCGGCATGACGCTGCGCTACGGCTTCCATCCCTCGCCGTTCGGCACCGCGATCGTGATCGCAACGGATCGCGGGCTTGCGGGGCTTGCCTTCGCCGATCACGGCGACGAGCAGACCGCATTCGCCGACATGAAGCGGCGCTGGCCGAACGCGACCTATGTCGAGGACACCGACGGCACCGCCGCGCTGGCGCAGCGCGTGTTCGATACAGGGTTGTGGCGGGCGGACCAGCCGCTGCGCGTCGTCTTGATCGGCACCGACTTCGAGGTGCGGGTGTGGGAGACGCTGCTCAAGGTCCCGATGGGCCGCGCGGTCAGCTATTCCGACATCGCCTGCAAGATCAACAGCCCGAAAGCCTCGCGCGCGGTCGGCGCCGCTGTCGGCCGCAATCCGGTGTCGTTCGTGGTGCCCTGCCATCGCGCACTCGGCAAGAGCGGCGCGCTGACCGGCTATCACTGGGGCATCACCCGCAAGCAGGCGATGCTGGGCTGGGAAGCCGGCCAGGTGGGATTGCACTAAGCAACCGTTACCCGTCACCCTGAGGAGCGCGAAGCGCG
The DNA here is from genome assembly GCF_020194035.1 of Bradyrhizobium sp. BRP56. Classification (NCBI taxonomy): domain Bacteria; kingdom Pseudomonadati; phylum Pseudomonadota; class Alphaproteobacteria; order Hyphomicrobiales; family Nitrobacteraceae; genus Bradyrhizobium; species Bradyrhizobium sp. BRP56. The sequence continues at coordinate 32,078 of NZ_JADYVV010000070.1, read as the reverse complement.
TCTCGAAGGGTCGACGGCCCGGCTGGTGGCCGTGCATCCTTCGAGACGCGCGCAAGGGCGCGCTCCTCAGGATGACGGGACGAGCGAATTGATTGCTTCAGCCTACCCCGCGAGATCGACCTTGGACGCAACGGTGGAATCGGCATTGAGCCGATAGACCACCGGCGCGCCGGTGGCGAGTTCGCGCTTGAGGATCTGCTCCGGCGTCAGCTTCTCCAGCACCATGATCAGCGCGCGCAGCGAATTGCCGTGGGCGGCGATCAGCGTGCGCTGGCCGCGCAGCACGCCGGGCAGGATCTCCTGCACGTAATAAGGCAGCGTGCGCGCCAGCGTATCCTTCAGGCTTTCACCGCCGGGCGGCGGCACGTCGTAGGAACGGCGCCAGATCAGAACCTGATCCTCGCCCCACTTCTTGCGAGCGTCGTCCTTGTTGAGGCCGGAGAGATCGCCGTAATCGCGTTCATTGAGCGCGAGATTCTTCGTGGTCGGCAATCCGGTCTGGCCGATCTGCTCCAGCATCAGCTTCAGCGTGTGCTGCGCACGGGTAAGATCGGAGGTGAACGCGACATCGAACGACAGGCCCTGCGCCTTCAGCTTGCGGCCGGCCTCGTTCGCTTCGTTGACGCCCTGCTCGGTGAGATCAGGGTCCTTCCACCCGGTGAACAGGTTCTTCAGATTCCAGTCGCTCTGACCGTGACGAACGAGCACAAGGAGACGATCACTCATTTCAGATTCCGTTTTCGCTTAGCTGGATTTCATTCCGTCGAGCGGTGTCAGTCGCTCAATCCGAGGACGTCGGCCATCGAATACATGCCGGGCTTCTTGCCATGCGCCCACAACGCTGCCTTCAGCGCGCCCTGCGCGAACAGCGCGCGATCCTCTGCATGGTGCGAGAGCGTGATGCGCTCGGAGGGGCCGGCAAAGATCACGCTGTGATCGCCGGCCGCAGTGCCGCCGCGCAACGAGGCAAAGCCGATATCGCCCGCGCGCCGCGCACCGGTGAGGCCATCGCGGCCGCGCGCCGAATGCTGATCGAGCGCGATTCCGCGTCCCGCGGCCGCGGCTTCACCGAGCATCAAGGCAGTGCCCGACGGCGCATCGATCTTGGACTTGTGGTGCATCTCCAGAATTTCGATGTCAAAGCTCTGGTCGAGCGATTGCGCGACGCGCTTGACGAGCGCGGCGAGCAGATTGACACCGAGGCTCATATTGCCTGACTTCACCACGATGGCGCGGTTGGTCACGCTGCGGATCACCGCATCGTCGGACGGCGACATCCCGGTGGTGCCGATGACGTGAACGAGGCCGCGCTCGGCCGCGATCGCGACGTTGGCGATGGTCGCGGCCGGCACGGTGAAATCCAGGATGCCGTCGGCGCCGGCCGACATCGACCACAGATCGGCCGACAGCTTGACGTCATTGGCGGGGAGGCCGGCGAGCACGCCGGCGTCCTTGCCGAGCAGTTCCGAGCCCGGCGCTTCCAGCGCGCCGACCAGCACCGCCCCCGGGGTTTCGGAAATCACCCGGGTCAGCGTGCGGCCCATCCGGCCGCCGGCTCCCGCAACGATCAAACGCATGTCAGCCATGGCTCACCTCTCCACGCGATATAGCGAGCCAAGGCTGTTCCGGCAACCGAACCGGCTACCCGATGCGCGGGACTATGGGCTGTCGTGCCCCTCGATGATGATGAGGTCGGCGATCGAATGCGGCTGCCGCACCTTGATGTTGGCTTGGTATTCCGGCGATTGGTAGCAAGCGAGCGCGGTCGCGTAATCGGGGAATTCGATCACGACATTGCGGGAGCGGCTCTGGCCCTCCACGCCGGTGAACTTGCCACCGCGAACGATGAACTTGCCGCCGAATTTCTGGAAGATGGCGGGGTTGGCCGCCATGTAGGGCTTGTAGCCTTCCTCATTGTGAACGTCGACGCGTCCAATCCAGTATCCCTTCGCCATCTCTGTTCTCCCTCTTGTTGTTCAGGCGAGCGCCTGGGCGATTTCGGCGTGAATGGCTTCGGCTGATGCCTTCGGGTCGGCGGCTTCCATCACCGGACGTCCGACCACGAGATAGTCGGCGCCGGCGGCAATGGCGCGAGCCGGCGTCATGATGCGCTTCTGGTCGCCGGTCGCCGAGCCTGCGGGGCGGATGCCCGGGGTCACCAGGTTCATCTGATCGCCGACGATCTTGCGCAAGGCGGCGGCCTCCTCGGGCGAGCTGACGAGCCCGTCGACACCAAGCGCCTGCGCCTGCCTGGCGCGCGCTTCGACGAGATCGGAGACGTTGAGGCGATAGCCCGCCGCATGCAGGTCGGTGTCGTCGTAGGAGGTCAGCACCGTCACCGCGAGGATCTTCAGGCCGGAGCCGGCGCGGGCCTCGACCGCGGCCTTCATGGTCTGCGGGTAGGCATGCACGGTGAGAAAGGTCGCGCCGAGCCCGGCGACGCTTTCGACCCCGCGCGCGACGGTGTTGCCGATGTCGTGCAGCTTCAGATCGAGGAAGACCTTCTTGCCGCTGCCTGCAAGCTGCTTCGCCAGGATGAGGCCGCCGGCATAACCGAGCTGATAGCCGATCTTGTAGAAGGTGACGGCATCGCCGAGCCGGTCGATCATCGCCTCGGCGCTGGCGACGGACGGCAGATCGAGCGCCACGATCAACCGGTCTCTTGGAGCGATCCTGGCTGGCTGCATGTCACCTCACATCATGCGTTGGGAATGGTCGATCAGCTGCCGCACCAGCGCCTGCATCGCGTCGATGTCGGCTTGGTGCTTCAGATGATCCATATCGTCATAGGCCTGCTCGGCAAATGACAGCGCGAGCTGGTTTGGGATCACGGTGGCGCGGCACGCCGTCAGGATCAGGCGCAGCGCAGCCAGCGCGCGGGTGCCGCCGAGCCGGTTGCCGGATGCGGCTGAAATCGCGAACGCGCGGCCGTGGAACACCTGACCTCGCACCTCATGCGGATCCTGCACGCGGCTCACCCAGTCGATCGTGTTCTTCACCAGCGCCGGCACCGAGGAGTTGTATTCCGGCGTCACGATCAGCACGCCATGATGGACGCCGATCATCCGCTTCAGATTCACGGCATGCTGCGGCACGCCGGATTTCGCCTGCAGGTCGCCGTCATAGATCGGCAGCGGAAAATCGCCGAGCGAGATGCGGGTGACGTCGGCGCCGGATTGCGCCAGTTCGTGCGCCAGCACGGCAGCCAGCTTCGCATTGAGCGAGCCTGACCGAAGCGATCCGGGGATCACGAGGATTTTCAGCGCGGACATTTTGAAATCGCAGGTAAGGCGCACGCCCGGCGCGACGGCGTCGGGTGGTCAGCCCTTGCGATACACCCAGACCCGCGCGGGCGGAAGGTTCATCCAGATCCGCTCGGAGGCCTCTGTGGACACGCCCGGCAGCGACTTCGGAATCGGAGGCACCACCGAATAGGTGAACTGAATGAACGGCGCGCCGGGTGCGAGCGCCAGGAAGGCGTCACGGACCAGCCTCAGGCGGGTCAGCATCGGCTTGGTGACGAGCGGCAGGCCGGAGACCACGGCCGAGGCGGGAGATTTCAGCACCTCCCACAGCGTATCGCGCAGCGTATAGGCATCCCCCTGGACGACCCTGGCGTGCGGATAGCGTTCGCGCAGCAAGGCGCAGAAGCCGGGATTGTATTCCACCAGGACGAGACGCTTCTGATCCACGCCGTGCTCGATCAGCGCGTTGGTGATCGCCCCGGTGCCCGGTCCAAGTTCGACGACCGGCCCCTCGGCGTCGGGATCGACATATTGCGCCATCGTGCGCGCGAGCAGCCGCCCAGACGGCATCACCGCGCCCATATGCAGCGGCTTCTCCATCCATGAACGGAGAAATCGAACCTCGTCGTCGAGACGGAGGGGCTTCTTCGACGCACGCACGGACGATTGCAAAGGCATGTCGCTACCAGGCGGGGACCGCACAATCGAGCGGTTGTCAGAAAACAGTCACAAAGACGTATAGGTCGAAGTCGTTACGGTCAAGCATAACGACTGCGGCTAGACGGAGCGATTGCCAAAGAAGTCCTTGACCTTAGAGAAGAAACCCGCTGCCTCCGGCTGGGTTGCGCCGGACGACAGCTTTTCGAACTCCATCAGCAGTTCTTGCTGCTTCTTGGTCAGATTCTGCGGCGTTTCGACCACGACCTGGACATACATGTCGCCGGTCTGGCGCGAACGGAGCACCGGCATACCCTTTGATGCGATGCGGAATCGCCGGCTGGACTGGGTGCCGGCCGGCACCTTCACCTTGGTCTTGCCCTTGTCGATGGTCGGCACTTCGAATTCGCCACCGAGCGCTGCGGTCACCATCGAGATCGGCACGCGGCAGTGCAGGTCGGCGCCGTCGCGCTGGAAGAACTGGTGCGTGGTCAGCGACAGGAAGATGTAGAGGTCGCCGGGCGGTCCGCCGCGGACACCGGCCTCGCCTTCGCCGGCGAGACGAATGCGGGTGCCGTCCTCGACGCCCGGGGGAATGTTGACCGACAGCGTGCGCTCGCGCGTCACCCGGCCGGAACCGGCGCAGGAGGTGCAGGCATCCTCGATCATCTGGCCGCGGCCCTGACAGCCGGGACAGGTCCGCTCCAGCGTGAAGAAGCCCTGGGCCTGCCGGATACGGCCGGCGCCGCCGCAATGTGAGCACGTCTTCGGCTTGGTACCGGCCTTGGCGCCGGTGCCCGAGCAGGATTCGCAGGTGACCGAGACCGGGATCTCGATCTGCGCGGTCTTGCCCTGGAAGGCCTCCTCGAGCGTGATCTCCATGTTGTAGCGCAGGTCGGCGCCGCGCTCGCGGCCACCGCCGCGGCGCTGCCCGGCCATGCCGAACAGGTCTTCGAAAATGTCGGAGAAGGATGAGGCGAAGCCGGCGCCGAAGCCGGGACCGCCGCCGCCCATGCCCTGCTCGAAAGCGGCATGACCGAAGCGGTCATAGGCGGCGCGCTTGTCGCCGTCCTTCAGCACCTCATAGGCTTCGTTGATTTCCTTGAACCGGACTTCGCTGGTGGCGTCGCCCGGATTCTTGTCCGGATGCCATTTCATCGCGAGCTTGCGGAAAGCCGATTTCAGCTTGGTCTCGTCCGCGTTCCGCTCAACCTCGAGGGTCTCGTAGTAGCAGCGCTTGGTGGACATCCTTCAATTCCGTCCGAAGTTCATCGCGATCGCCAAAGATTGCGCCAAGGATTGCGTAAAGGATTGCGCCTGTCTGGAAGATGCAGCGATCGCCTTAAAGAAAAATGACCCCCACTCCTCCGAGACGCGGCGCGTGCTCATTGGTGTGAGGGTCATGATCGCAAATCCGCTTAAGCAGACTTCTTGCTGTTCTTGTCGTCGTCGACCTCGGTGAACTCCGCGTCGACAACGTCATCCTTAGCAGCGTCCTTGGCCGCATCGGCCTCGGCCTGCTGCTTGTACATGGCCTCGCCGAGCTTCATCGAAGCCTGCGCCAGCGTGTTGGTCTTGGCCTTGATCGCCTCGGCGTCGTCGCCCTTCAGCGCTTCCTTGAGGTCGCTGACGGCGTCTTCGATCGCGCGGCGCTCGGTGTCGGCGATCTTCGAACCGTGTTCGGCCAGAGCCTTCTCGGTCGAGTGAACCAGACCGTCGGCATGATTCTTGGCGTCGACAGCCTCGCGGCGCTTCTTGTCCTCGGCCGCGTTGACCTCGGCGTCCTTGACCATCTTGTCGATGTCGGCTTCGGACAGACCGCCGGATGCCTGGATCCGGATCTGCTGTTCCTTGCCGGTCGCCTTGTCCTTGGCCGAGACGTTGACGATACCGTTGGCGTCGATGTCGAAGGTCACCTCGATCTGCGGCATGCCGCGCGGAGCCGGCGGAATACCCATCAGGTCGAACTGGCCGAGCATCTTGTTGTCGGCCGCCATTTCACGCTCGCCCTGGAAGACCCGGATGGTGACAGCGCCCTGATTGTCTTCGGCGGTCGAGAACACCTGGCTCTTCTTGGTCGGGATCGTGGTGTTGCGGTCGATGATGCGGGTGAACACACCGCCCAGCGTCTCGATGCCCAGCGACAGCGGGGTCACGTCGAGCAGCAGCACGTCCTTGACGTCGCCCTGCAGCACGCCGGCCTGGATCGCAGCGCCGATCGCGACGACCTCGTCGGGATTGACGCCCTTGTGCGGCTCCTTGCCGAAGAACTGCTTCACGACTTCCTGGATCTTCGGCATGCGGGTCATGCCGCCGACCAGCACCACTTCGCCGATCTCACCGGCGGTCAGGCCGGCATCCTTCAGCGCCTTGCGGCACGGCTCGATGGTCTTCTCGACGAGATCGGCCACTAGCGCCTCGAACTTGGCGCGGGTCAGCTTCATCGTCAGATGCTTCGGACCGGTCTGGTCAGCCGTGATGAACGGCAGGTTGATTTCGGTCTGCGTGGTCGACGACAGCTCGATCTTGGCCTTCTCCGCAGCCTCCTTCAGGCGCTGCAGGGCAAGCTTGTCGTTGCGCAGGTTGATGCCCTGCTCCTTCTGGAATTCGTCGGCGAGATAGCCGACCAGGCGCATGTCGAAATCTTCACCGCCGAGGAAGGTGTCGCCGTTGGTCGACTTCACCTCGAACACGCCGTCGCCGATCTCGAGGATCGAGACGTCGAAGGTGCCGCCGCCGAGGTCGTACACGGCGATCGTGCCGGACTTCGACTTGTCGAGACCGTAGGCGAGCGCGGCAGCCGTCGGCTCGTTGATGATGCGCAGCACTTCGAGGCCGGCGATCTTGCCGGCGTCCTTGGTGGCCTGACGCTGCGCGTCGTTGAAATAGGCGGGAACCGTGATGACGGCCTGCTCGACCTTCTGGCCGAGATGCGCCTCAGCGGTCTCCTTCATCTTCTGCAGAATGAAGGCCGAGACCTGCGAGGGCGAATAGGTCTTGCCATCGGCTTCGACCCAGGCGTCGCCGTTCGATGCCTTGACGATCTTGTAGGGAACGAGCTTCTTGTCCTTCTCGACCATCGGGTCGTCATAGCGGCGGCCAATGAGGCGCTTCACCGCGAAGAACGTACGCTCGGGATTGGTCACCGCCTGGCGCTTCGCCGGCTGGCCGACGAGGCGCTCGCCATCGTCAGTGAAAGCAACGATCGACGGCGTCGTTCGCATGCCCTCGGCATTCTCGATCACCTTGGCGTTCTTGCCATCCATTACGGCGACGCACGAATTCGTGGTGCCGAGGTCGATCCCAATGACCTTACCCATGGTTTTGATATCCTCTTTGCTACGGCAGGTTGGTTGGGCCCTGACGGCGCTCCGTACCGAACCCCCAGACGTTCACATACTCGCGATATTGCGACGGTGAGCCTGATATAGGAGAGAGGGTCCTGCCCGCAAGGACTGGACGCAACGTTGAGGCCTGAAAAGACTGACGTTTGAAAGATTGTGTCAGCCCGGCTGCAGCGCCGGTTCAAGCCCGATCCAAGTTAACAAATCGGCAATGATGCGGCACGCCGTCGACCGCGAACATCCGCCACGAGACGTCCGCGCTGTTGAGTGAACACTCACAAACGTCGTATGCGGAAGCGGGCGCAGGCCGAGGGCGCGCTGTTTGGCCGCTGGTGGCCGATCGTCGGAAACGTCGGGAAACTGGAAAGTGCCAGCCAATCGGGACGAAAAGCCCATGGAATCGGGCCTGCAGGCCCGGAGCGCGGCTTTGGCGGCCTGTTGCAGGGTCATCAAAACCGCTAAAAGCGGTCCGACTGAAAGAGGCCATCCAGCCCTGCACCGGCCCCGTTGCGCGGCCACCAAGCAAAACCGGTAGATCCCCCATGACGCCTTTTCGACTTCTCGTTGCGGTTGCCTTGCTGCTTGCTGCCACCTGTCGTGGCTTTGCCGCCGACGTGGTGTTTCCGCCGGGCGCGCATGTCGGGATGAAGCCGCTGGTGGGCCTCAACCGCGCCAAGTCGTTCATCGGCTTCGAGACCGAGGACCAGGGCGTGAAGGTCTTGATCGCCGATCTGCCCGCGGACGCCTACAACGAGGTCGTGAGCGCCTTCAAGGCCAACCCGGCCGGCAGCGGAAACATCAAGCCGGAGAGCCTCGAGACGCCGGCCGGCCTCGCCTATTACACCGTGGAGAGCGCGCGTGACGGCACCACCAATGTGCGGCGCTATTCCATGATCCTGCCGGGACCGACCTTCTCAGGCTATGTCGCGGTGCAGGTGCCGGAGAACGCGAGCAAGATCTACACCGACGACGCCGTGCGGCAGATGTTCGCCACCGCCCAGATCCGCAACGAGGTGCCGGTCGACGAACAGCTCGGCATGATGCCGTTCAAGGTCACCGAGCTCAGCAGCTTCAAGAATGTCCGCATGCTGGCGCCGGGCGCGGCGCTGCTGATGGCCGACGGCGACGAGAAGGGCCTTGAGACCAAGCCATTCATGCTGCTTGGCATCATCGGCTCGGCCCCGGCCACACCGGATGATCGCGGTCGCTTCGCCCAGCAGATCGCCACCACGATCCCCGGCGTGCGCGACGGGCGGATCACCATGTCCGAACCGATCCGGATCGACGGCCAGCCCGGCTTCGAGACGCGCATCGACGCCGTCAGCGGCAAGGACAATACCCCGGTGACCATCGTGCAGTGGCTGCGGTTCGGCGCGCAAACATCGATGCGCATTATCGGTAGCTCCCCGCGCACCGATTGGGAGAAGGCCTTCCCGCGCTTCCGCGCGGTGCGCGACGGCATCCAGCCGCGCGGCTGATCAGCCGCTCGCAGCTCCAGTCGGAAAAATCCCACTTTCGTCGTTCGCCGAACGGAACTAGCCTCCTCGTGCAATTATCAAAGCGAGGAGGGGCGCGATGCCGGATCGACGACAGGTTGTTGCAGGGCTCGGTACGCTGGCGCTTGCGGCGCTAATTCCAAAACATCTCTGGGCGGCTGCGATCAAGCCCGACGACGGCTCCGCGCTGCTCGTGATCGACGTCCAGAACTGCTTCCTGCCCGGCGGCAGCCTTGCCGTGAAGGACGGCGAGCAGGTGGTGCCAGTGATCAACCGGATCGCCAAGAGCTTTGCCAATGTGGTGATGACGCAGGACTGGCACACGCCCGGACACATCTCCTTTGCCTCGACCCATTCCGGCAAGAAGCCGTTCGAGATCGTCGATCTTGCCTATGGCAAGCAGGTGCTGTGGCCCGACCACTGCGTCCAGGGTACCGACGGCGCCTCGCTGTCGAAGGAACTCGCGATCCCGCACGCCGAGCTGATCATCCGCAAGGGTTTTCACAAGGACGTCGACAGCTACTCCGCCTTCACCGAGGCCGACGGCAAGACCACCACCGGGCTCGCCGCGTATCTGAAGGCGCGCAACGTCGAGCGGGTTTTCGTGGCCGGGCTCGCCACCGATTTCTGCGTGGCATGGACCGCGCTCGATGCGCGCAAGGCCGGCTTCGAGACCTATGTGGTGGAAGATGCCTGCCGCGGCATCGACACCCAGGGATCGCTCGCCAAGGCCTGGGACGACATGGCCAAGGCCGGCGTCAAGCGCATCCAGTCCTCGGATATCGCGTAGGACGCCGCCTCGCGAGATCCGCATGGCCGAGCCTGCGTCACCCGTTGCATTCGATCTCGCGCAGCGCCTGCCATCGCCGCGCATCGCGGGCCTGATCGTCCGGATCACCGGTTATCGCGAGACCGCAACAGGCCGGTTCGCGCAGCGGCAGACCGCGCCGCTGATCGTCCCGCTGATCATCAGTTTCGGCTCGCCGTTCCTGATCGCGCTGTCGCGCGAGCCCAGTGCGGCCGATCGTCAGCTCAGCTTCGCCGCCGGCCTGCATGCCGGGCCTGTTTACATCGAGTCCGACGGGCGCGCCGCCTGCGTGCAGGTCGATTTCACCCCGCTTGGCGCCTACAGCTTCTTCGGCGGCGCCGTGACCGACCTGGTCGGGCGCATGGTCGATATCGACGATGTGCTCGGCCATGATGGCCGTCGTCTGCGCGAGCAACTCGGCGCCGTGACCTGCTGGCAGCGCCGCTTCGACCTGATCGAGGCGTTCGTGCTGCGCCGCGCCGGCCACATGCCGTCTCCCGAATCGCGTTCGCCTATCGAAAACTGGCGCGTTCGACCGGTGCCATCAGCATCACGGCATTGGCCGACGAGATCGGCTGGAGCCGCAAGCATCTGGCTGGCCGGTTTCGGTCCGAACTCGGCCTCGCCCCCAAATCGCTGGCGCGCATGATGCGGTTTCACCGGGCGAGCCGGCTGGCGCAAAGCGGCGCAGCGCTTGGCTGGGCGGGGATCGCGGCGGAAAGCGGCTATGCCGACCAGGCCCATCTCGCCCGCGAGTTCGTCGAATTCGCAGGCGAACCGCCAACCGCCTGGGCGCGCCGCCAGGCCTTGACCGACCGCCGGCTGGTTCACGCCGGCGACGGGCTGGCGGACTGGTAACAAACCTTCAAGCCGACGCCGCGTTGCCTCGTGCAGGATGGCGCCGTCAGCCAAGGAGGTGAGCGACCATGACGCACGACATCGAACCGCCCCGCATCTACCCGACCCTGCGCTGCAAGGACGCCGAGGCGATGACCAATTGGCTCACGACGGTGCTTGGGTTCACCGAACACGTCGTCTACCGCGATGGCGGCGTCATCCATCACGCCGAGCTCGCCTATGGTTCCTCGATGCTGATGCTGGGCCAGAGCCGCGACGACGCATATGGCAGGCTGGTCGGCGACCTCGACAACCGCCGCACCGACTCGATCTATATCGCGGTCGACGATCCCGACGCGCTGCACGCGAAGGTCAAGGCTGCCGGCGCCAAGATCGAGATGGAACTGCGCGATACCGACTATGGCAGCCGCGACTTCGCCTGCCGCGATCCGGAAGGAAATCTCTGGAGCTTCGGCACCTATTGGCCGAAGGCACACGAGAAGCCGCGACCGTGAGCCCGCGCAATCCGCGAGCTCACAAACGCGCAGCCGGGATCGGGATGGATCAGGCGGTGATGTCGGCGGTCGGGGCGGCCTTGGCGCCGCCCTTGGAGACGCCGACCAGTGCCGGACGCAGGATGCGCTCGCCGATCATGTAACCGGCCTGCACGACCTGCACCACGGTGCCCGACGGCACCGACGGATCAGGCACCTCGAACATGGCCTGCTGGAAGTTCGGATCGAACTTCTCGCCGATCGGGTCGAACTTCTTGACGCCGTTCTTCTCCAGCGCGTTGAGCAGCGAACGTTCGGTCAGCTCGACACCTTCGATCAGCGCCTTCAGGCCGGGATCGGCGGCTTCCTTGGTTTCGGACGGCACCGCATCGAGCGCGCGCTGCAGGTTGTCGGCGATATCGAGCACGTCGCGGGCAAAGCCGGTGATGCCGTAGGTCTTGGCGTCGGCGACCTCGCGGCGGGTGCGCTGGCGGAGATTCTCCATCTCGGCCAGCGTGCGCAGCGTCCGGTCGCGCGCCTCGGCGAGTTCCTTGGTCAGCGCCTCCGCCGATCCGGCCTCGGGCTCGTCAGGCATGATGTAGGGCTTCGAGACCACGGGCTCACCCGTCGGCGCCGAATTCTCGGTGTTGTCATTGGCCCGGTTCGGATCGGTCATGGCTTGCCTTCTCGAAAACTCGCGTCGGTTCAAATCTTGGGGATTGCTTGCCGGGATATCGTGCTTTGGGCGGCGAAAATCAAGCGCAACATACCGGTCTCGGGAACCGGGATCTCCGGCTTGGGTGAAGAAAACCCGTCAAATGAAAGCGAAATCGCCCCTCCGGTCAGCCGCCCAGCATCTTGCTGACGATGCGCGCGGCATAATCGACGGTCGGGATCACCCGCGCATAGTTCAGCCGCGTCGGTCCGATCACGCCGAGGACGCCCACGATCCGGCCCTGGGCGTCGCCGTAGGGCGCGATGATGGTCGAGGAACCCGACAGCGAGAACAGCTTGTTCTCCGAGCCGATGAAGATCCGCACGCCCTCGCCGCGCTCGGCGCGGCCGAGCAGATCGATCACGCCGCGCTTGGTTTCGAGATCGTCGAACAGCGACTTGATGCGCTCCAGGTCGTCGAGCGCATGCAGGTCCTCCAGCAGATTGGCGTGACCGCGCACGATCAGCTGGCGGTCCTCGTTCTCGCCGCCGGACCAGCTCGCGATGCCCGCCGCGACCACCTTTTGCGTGAGCTGATCGAGCTCGGCGCGGTTTTGCGTCAATGCCGTCTCGAGCTCGAGCCGCGCTTCAGCCAGCGTCCGGCCGCGAATCCGCGCATTGAGGAAATTCGTCGCCTCGGTCAGGGCCGAGGATGGAACACCCGGCGGCAGCGCCAGGACGCGGTTTTCGACCTGGCCGTCTTCGCCGACCAACACGACCAGCGCCTTTTCCGGCTCCAGCCGGACGAACTCGATATGCTTCAGCCGTGCATTCGACTTCTGCGTCAGCACCACCGCCGCGGCGCGGGTCAGTCCCGACAGCCGCGTCAAGGCCTCGCCGAGCGCGGCCTCGACGGATTGCGCGCGGCCGACGGCCGCAAGCTGGGTCTGGATCGACTGACGCTCGGCCTCGGTGAGGTCGCCGACCTGCATCAGCGCGTCGACGAAGAAGCGTAGCCCGAGTTCGGTCGGCAACCGGCCGGCGGAGGTGTGCGGCGCATAGATCAGGCCGAGTTGCTCGAGATCCGACATCACGTTGCGGACCGAGGCCGGCGACAGCGGTAATGCGATCAGGCGCGAAATGTTGCGCGAACCGACCGGCTCGCCGGTCGCGAGATAGCTTTCGACGATTTGACGAAAAATGTCGCGCGAACGCTCGTTGAGCTGGGCGAGCCCGGCATGCGGCGCGATCAGGCCAATCGGATCGTGGTGAGTCACACTCCAGTCCCTCACAATTACTGCATAATTTGTCGATCCGGGAGGCCGATGACAAGCATGCATTCGGTCCCCTCGTACCGGACCATACCGGGGCCGAAAACCCTTGCCGCTGCCCCTTCCCGCTCCTACAAGCACGGCCAGCCAATTTTCTCGGATTTCTGGAGGATTTCATGCGGCCAAGCCGCCGTGCACCCGATGAACTGCGTCCCGTGTCGCTGGAACGCGGCGTCGTCAAATATGCCGAGGGTTCCTGCATGGTGAAGTTCGGCGACACCCATGTGCTGGTGACCGCCACGCTGGAAGAGCGGCTGCCGCCGTGGCTGAAGGGCCAGGGCCGCGGCTGGGTCACCGCCGAATACGGCATGTTGCCGCGTGCCACCCTGGAGCGCACCCGCCGCGAGGCCTCGGCCGGCAAGCAGGGCGGCCGGACGGTCGAGATCCAGCGGCTGATCGGCCGCTCGCTGCGCGCGGCCGTCGATCTGGAGGCGCTCGGCGAGCGCCAGATCACGGTCGATTGCGACGTCATCCAGGCCGACGGCGGCACCCGCACCGCCTCGATCACCGGTGCCTGGGTGGCGCTGGCCGACTGCATCAACTGGATGAAGACCCGCAACATGCTGAAGACCAATGTGTTGCGCGACAATGTGGCGGCGATCTCCTGTGGCATCTACCAGGGCACGCCGGTGCTCGATCTCGACTATGCCGAGGATTCCGAAGCCGACACCGACGCCAATTTCGTCATGACCGGGGACGGCCGGATCATCGAGGTGCAGGGCACCGCCGAGAAGACGCCGTTCTCGGAAGGTGAATTCCTGGCGCTGATGGCGCTGGCGCGCAAAGGTGTCGCGCGTCTGGTCGACTTGCAAAAGATCGCGGTGGCGTAGTCAGATTGGTCATGCACCGCCGAATCACCGGAAGGCTCGTCATCGCCACCCATAATCCCGGCAAGCTTGCCGAGATGCGGGAACTGCTGGCGCCGCACGGCGTGGAGGTGGTGTCGGCCGGCGAGCTCGACCTCGCCGAGCCCGAGGAGACCGGAGACAATTTTCGCGCCAACGCGGCGATCAAGGCGATCGCGGCAGCGAAGGCGACCGGACTGCCAGCCTTCGCCGACGATTCCGGCCTCGTGGTCGACGCGCTCGACGGCGCGCCCGGGATCTACTCGGCGCGCTGGGCTGGCGAGGGCAAGGATTTCATGGCGGCGATGACGCGGATCGAGCGGCTGCTGCAGGAACGCGGCGCCACCACGCCGGACCGGCGCAAGGCACACTTCGTGTCGGCGTTGTGCGTGGCCTGGCCCGACGATCATCTCGAGGAGGTCGAGGCGCGCGCCGATGGAACCCTGGTCTGGCCGCCGCGCGGCACTGCCGGCTTCGGCTACGATCCGGCCTTCCTGCCGGACGGCTACACGCGGACCTTCGGCGAGATGACCAGCATCGAGAAGCACGGCCTGCCGCCGCTCGGGCTCGGCCTGTCGCATCGCGCCCGCGCCTTCGTGAAGCTCGCGGAGATCTGCCTTGAGCCACGCTGACCGAGAAGCCTTCGGCGTCTATGTGCACTGGCCGTTCTGCCTGTCGAAATGCCCGTATTGTGATTTCAACAGCCACGTGCGGTATGCGCCCGTCGACGAGGAGCGTTTCGTGCGCGCGTTCGCCCGCGAGATCGAGACGACGGCCGCGCGCGTGCCGGGGCGTCAGGTGTCCTCGATCTTCCTCGGCGGCGGCACGCCGTCGCTGATGCAGCCGCAGACCGTCGGCGCCGTGCTCGATGCGATCGGCAAGCACTGGCAGGTCTCGCGCGATGTCGAGGTCACGCTCGAGGCCAATCCGACCAGCGTCGAGGCGACGCGCTTTCGCGGCTATCGCGCAGCCGGCGTCAACCGCGTCTCGCTCGGCGTGCAGGCGCTCGATGACGCCTCGCTGAAGGCGCTAGGCCGCCTGCACACCGCGCGCGAGGCGCTCGACGCGGTCGCGATCGCGCGAAGCGCGTTCGACCGTTACTCGTTCGATCTGATCTATGCGCGGCCCGACCAGACGCCGCGGATGTGGGCCGATGAATTGAAGCAGGCGATCTCGGAAGCGGCCGAGCATCTGTCGCTCTACCAGCTCACGATCGAGGAAGGCACGCCGTTCTTCGGACTGCATGCCGCCGGCAAATTGCAGACGCCGGATGAGGCGACCGCGCGCGCGCTCTACGACGTGACGCAGGAGGTCTGCGCCCGCGAAGGGTTGCCGGCCTATGAGATCTCCAATCACGCCCGCGCCGGCGCGGAGTGCAAGCACAACCTCGTCTACTGGCGCGGTGAGGAATATGCCGGCATCGGCCCTGGCGCACATGGCCGGCTCGACATCGATGGCGTCAGGCACGCGACCGCAACCGAGCGGCGCCCCGAGGCGTGGCTGTTGAACGTCGAGGAGCGCGGTCACGGCGTCGTCAGCGATGACAGCCTCAACAGTGAAGAACGCGCCGACGAGTTTCTGCTGATGGGATTGCGGCTCGCCGAGGGCATCGATCCCAAGCGCTATGCGAAGCTCTCCGGTCGCCAGCTCGACCCGCACCGGATCGCCCTGCTGCGCGAGGAAGGCGCGATCGCCGTCGACGCCGACGGACGGCTCCGCGTGACCAAGTCGGGATTCCCGGTGCTCGACGCGGTCGTCGCCGATCTCGCCGCCTAGAGCCTATCCCGTTCCGATTGAATCGGAACGGGGCTCTAGATTCTTGTTTTGACGCGTTTTCTTCACGCGAACCGGTATCCACTTCGCTCGAAAACGCTCTAGGTGCACGCTGCCAAAATATCGAAAACAACCCCATGCAAAGGAGCTGGCGGGTGCCGGCGCTCGACAAGGCAGCTTGACCGCCCGACGAAAATCAAGCGCCAAAACTCTTCGGCGAGCCTGCGACCGGCGTGCTGCCGCCCGAGGCCACCTTCATGACCGCAAGGCCACGCTCATTGGTGCCGTCGGAGCGGAAGCGGAACAGACCGTCGATACCGGCAAAGCCGGACGGATTGGTCAACGTCTCCGGCGCAAAGCGCTGCGCCCCTTGCGTGCGCGCGAGCGCCGCCATCAGCGCCACCGCATCATAGGCAAGCGTTGCGGTGCGCACCGGCTCGCCGCCATATTTGCTGCGGTAGCGGCCGGCGAAGCTGCGGAAGCCGGACGGATCGGGCGCGGCGTAGAGGCCGCCCTGCAAGACGGGGCTCGCGAACACCCGCGGATTGTCCCACAGCCCGGTGCCGAGCAGCTGGATATTGCGCAGATTGGCGCCGGCTGCGGTCAAGGCATCGGCGGTCGCGACGACCGAATCACCATCGTCGGCGATCAGCAGCGCGTCGGCCTGGCCGAGCGCCTGCGCCACGGTTCGCGCCGGCGTCGCGCGATCGGCGCCATATTTCTCGAAGGCGACGACGCGGCCGTTCTTGCGGCCGACCGCCTGCTTGAACGCGGCCTCGACCACATTGCCATAGGCATTGTCCGGCACCATCGCGGCGAACGAACGCTTTCCGATCCCGGCGGAGTAGTCGACGATGCGATTGATGTCGGACTCCGGCAGGAAGCTCAGCAGATAGACGCCGCGCCCGGCCACGCTCGAATCGGTCGAGAACGCGATCACCGAGGTTCCGCGCGGCCGCGTCAGTTGCGCGACGGCCGGCACCGAGCCTGCGAACAGCGGTCCCAGAATGATCTCGGCGCCTTCGGACAGTGCCTGCTGGGCACCTTGCGATGCACCCTGCGCGCTGCCGCCATCGTCCTTGATCAGGAGCTGGATGTTCGGGTTCTGAAATTCCGCCAGCGCCATTTCGGCCGCGTTCCGCATCGACTGGGCGGCAAGCCCGGCATTGCCGGACGCCGAAAGCGGCAGGATCAGCCCGATCTTGACCTGCCCGGTGCCGACCGCCTGCGGCTGCTGCTGCGGGCCGGCAGGACCGCCTTCCTGGTTGCCCCCGAACGGGCTGGAAAACTGGCTCAAGCTTTGCTGCACGCCGGAACAGGCCGTCAGCAGCGGCGCGCCCACGATGAGGCCGAGCGCGGTCCGCCGGGTGGTGCCCGACGGCGGGGACTTGCGGTGATGCGGGCCTTCCATCGTCTCTCTTCTCTTGGCCGACCGTGATCAGCCAGGACTCCATCCAGCTCTGATGAGGCGGGTGGATTCAGGCATATTGTCGGCGAATAGTTAACTAAAACAATAGGATTATGGCCCCGCGGCGCCCTTGCCGCGGCCTCCATTTCCCCCGTCGGTCAGCGTTCCGTCACCGCCGTTTGCGGATGTGGCGCAAGCGCCGCCATCCCTCTAGATTGGCATTATGCGCGCAAAAGCCAGTTCCCTCCACAGTTCGGATGCCACGACAGGCGCTGCGGCCAGAACATTTTCGATCGGCGGCCAGCAATTGGCCGCGCCAAGGGCAGCACCCGGGCTCCATCTGGTCGCGACCCCGATCGGAAATCTCGCCGACATCACCCTGCGCGCGCTGGAGACGCTGGCCGGTGTCGACGTCATCGCCTGCGAGGACACGAGGATCACCCGGCGGCTGACCGAGCGTTATGCGATCGCCGCCGAGCTCGCGCTCTACCACGAGCACAACGCGGCCCAGGCCCGCCCCAAAATCCTGGAGCGCCTGGCGCAGGGCGCCGCGATCGCGCTGGTTTCGGACGCCGGCACGCCGCTGATCTCCGATCCCGGCTTCAAGCTGGTGCGCGACGTCTGCGCCGCCGGGCATGCCGTCATCGCGGTGCCGGGGCCATCATCGGTGCTGACGGCGTTGTCGGTCGCGGCATTGCCGACCGATCGGTTTTTCTTCGAGGGATTTTTACCCGCCAAGGAGCACGCGCGTCGCGCCCGGCTCAACGAGCTGGCGAGGGTCGATTCGACGCTCGTGATGTTCGAATCAGGCAATCGCGTACAGGACACGCTGCGCGATCTCGCCGCGATCATGGCCGGCCGCGATGCCGCGATCTGCCGCGAGCTGACCAAGCTGCACGAGGAGATCACGCGCGCGCCGGTCGTCGAGCTGGCGGCAAGCGCGGACGCGCTGGAAACACGCGGCGAGTTCGTGCTGGTCATCGGACCTCCGGCCGATGATGCCGGGGTGATGGACCAGGATACGCTCGACGATCTCCTGCGGGCGCAGCTCGCCCGCGGCAGCGTCAAGGATGCGGTCGCCCATGCAGTCGAGCTGTCGGGCCGGCCGCGCCGCGAGGTCTATGCCCGCGCCCTCGAGCTTGCGAAGACCACCGGGGACGGCAATGGCGAAGACTGACAGCGCCTCGCCGGAGCGCGTCGCGGCGTTCCGGACCGGCATCTCGGCGGAGAGCCGCGCCGCAGCCCTTCTGATCGCCAAGGGCTATCGCATCCTGGCACGACGCTTCCGCACCCCCTTTGGCGAGATCGACCTCGTGGTGCGCCGGCGCAATTTGCTGGCCTTCGTCGAGGTCAAGGCCCGTGCCAGCCTCGACGACGCCGCCTATGCGGTGACGCCGCGGCAGCAGCTGCGCATCATCAATGCCGCCCAGGCCTGGCTGATGGCGCATCCCGAACATGCCGAATTCGATCTCAGATTCGACGCCGTGCTGATTGCGCCGAAGAGCCTGCCGCGCCATCTGTTAGCGGCATTCGACGCCAGCCCTAATTAACCTCAAGACCTCGCGGGACACGCTTATGAAATTGAAGATCGCCGTCCAGATGGATCCCATCGCGCGCATCAACATCCGCGGCGATTCGACCTTTGCGCTGCTGCTCGAGGCGCAGAAGCGCGGCCACGGCATTTCCTACTACACGCCCGACAAGCTGTCGCTGCGCGGCGAAGAGCTGGTGGCGCCGGTGCAGCCTCTCACCGTGCGCGACGAGGTCGGCGATCACTTCGCGCTGGGCGAGGCGAAGCGCGAGCCGCTCAACGGCTTCGACGTCGTGCTGCTGCGCCAGGATCCGCCGTTCGACCTCGCCTACATCACCTCGACCCATTTGCTCGAGCGCATCCATCCGAAGACCTTGGTCGTCAACGACCCGGCCAGCGTACGCAACGCGCCGGAAAAGCTGTTCGTGATGAACTTCCCGCAGCTGATGCCGCCAACCCTGATCTCGCGCGATCTCGACGAGATCAACGCATTCCGCGACCAGCACGGCGCCGTCGTCATGAAGCCGTTGCACGGCCATGGCGGCGCCGCCGTCTTCCGCGTGATGCCGCAGGACATGAATTTCGGCTCGCTGTTCGACATGTTCTCGGTCACCTTCAAGGAGCCCTGGGTGATCCAGCGCTTCCTCCCCGAGGTGAAGCATGGCGACAAGCGCATCATCCTGGTGGATGGCGAGTTCGCCGGCGCCGTCAATCGCGTGCCGGCAGCGGACGATCTGCGCTCCAACATGGTGCGCGGCGGCGCGGCCAAGGCGACCGAGCTCTCGGATCGCGAGCGCGAAATCTGCGCCGCCGTTGGGCCCTCGTTGCGCGAACTTGGTCTGATGTTCGTCGGCCTCGACGTGATCGACGGCAATTTGACCGAGATCAACGTCACCTCGCCGACCGGCATCCGCGCAATCCAACGGCTCAATGGCCCCGACGTCGCTGCGATGATCTGGGATACCATCGAGAAGAAGCGCGCCGCCAGATAACCCTCCCTTGTGCGCCGCACAGCTGGCTGAAATTTAGCCAGCGTTCGATCGCGCATGCGTTCTCCTTATTCTTCTTGCCAGCTTGCGCGGGCGAGGGCAGCATCCGCTTGCCTGCGTCAGGTCAAGCGGCGGGTCAACGCGCGGGCAACAACGCGAAAATCTCATAAAAAATGTGGAGGAAGACGTTATGACGCTCAATGTCTCACGACGATCCTTGCTCGCGCTCGGTGCCGGTCTCGGCGCCAGCACCCTGATCGGGGGCACCGCACAGGCACGCGCGCCGAAGCTCGGCACGCAGACACCCTATTGGCACCGCTTCATGCTCGGCGAAGCCGAAGTGACCGTCGTATCCGACGGGCCGCTTCCGCTCGGCGATCCCTCCGGCACCTTCACCGGTGTGCCGAAGGAGGAGGTGAAGAAGATGCTCTCCGACAACTTCCTCTCGCCCGACAATGTCGTGCTCGAGCAGAATTCGCCGATCGTCAACACCGGCGACAAGCTGATCCTGTTCGACACCGGCATGGGCACGTCGCAACTGTTCGGCAAGACCACCGGGCGGCAGCAGAAGAGCATGCAGGAAGCCGGCATCAAGCCGGAGGACATCGACGCCGTCGTGCTGTCGCACGCGCATATCGATCATATCGGCGGCATCGTCGGCGCCAACGACAAGCCGTTGTTCCCGAATGCGCAATACTACATCGCGCAGAGCGATCTCGAGTTCTGGACCGACGAAGGCAAGATGGGCAGTCCGTTGAAGGATTTCATCGTGCATGCCCGCAAGAACCTGCTGCCGGTGCGCGACCGCATCGTGTTCTTCAAGGACGGCCAGGAATTCCTGCCCGGCGTGACGGCAATCGCCGCGCCCGGCCACACCGTGGGCCACACCATCTTCATGGTGAGCTCGGGTGGCAAATCCTTCGCCTTCCTCGGCGACCTCTCGCATCACGCGGTGCTGCTGCTGGAGCGTCCGCGGATGGAGTTCTCCTACGACACCGATCCGAAGCAGGCGGCGGCGTCGCGGGTCAAGCTGCTGGAGATGCTGGCCGCGAACAAGACGGCCGTGATGTCCTATCACTTCGCCTGGCCGGGCTACGGCCACGTCGCCAAGGTCGGCGAAGGCTTCCACTACTATCCAGAGCCGATGCAGATGAACCTGTGACGGACTGATTGGGAAGACGGACTGCCTCGGGAGCGGCCGCCGCCGCTCCCGAATGCATTTGCCGCCCGGAGTAAGGTGCCCACGGGGCGCCCGGCCTATTCCGCCGGCGCAAGGCGGTTCTCGGGGCGTGTGCGCATCGTCTCTCGCGCGCCAATCCGCGCACGACGTTTGCGCCACCAGATCACGACGCCCGTCACCGACAGCGCCGCGACCACCAATCCCATCAGCGAGATCAGGATGCGCCCGGGCAAGCCGGCGATCCGGCCGGAATGCAACGGAAACTGCATCTGCACGAACACATCGGCCGCGGTGCCGACCCATGGCAGCCGCTCGCCGAGCGGACGGCCGTCCTCGCTGTCGTAGTAAAGCTGCGCCGGCCCGACTCCCGCGGCGCCATGTTCGTCGCCCGGCTCGAAGAATGCGACCGCATAGACGCCGTGGGCCGGACCATAATTGATCGAACCGATCGGTGTGGTCCAGCCGCGCGCCTTGCCGTCGGCCGCGGCCCGCGCGGCGATCTCCGCATAGGTCATCCTCGGCTCGATCGGATCGTCGAGATGACGGTATGGCCGCTGCTCGTAGGGTGTCGGCGTGTAGTTGGACACGGTCTTCATCAACGGCGAGAACACCTCGAAATAGAGGTTCAGCGAGAATGCCGTGAACGCGATCACGAACAGCAAGGCCCAGGTCCACAGGCTGAAGGCGCGATGAATGTCGAAATTGATTCGATAGGCGCTGCCTGAGGTCTTGATCTTCCAGGCCGGTGCCCAGCGGGTCCAGAAACTCTTGCCGCGCGGGCCCGGTATCGCCGCCGCCCGCTCCGCCCTGGCGCGCCGCCGCGACGGCAGGGTCAGGTAGAAGCCGACGAAACAATCGATCGTCCAGATAACGGCGATGACGCCGAGGAAGCGCATGCCCCAGCGATCGCTGCCCCAGAATTCGGGAATATGCATCGTGTAGTGCAGCTTGTAGAGGAACGAGACGAAGTTTTCGCGGGTCACCGGCCAGACCGCGCCCCAATAGCGGCGTCCGAGCTCGGCGCCGGTGTTTGGATCGAGGAAGACCTGGTTGTAGTCGAGCGCGTAGCGCTTGCCGGTCGCCGGATCGATCCGCGGCAGCACGAAGAACCACAGCGACTCGCCTTTCTCCGCCGTCATGAACATGTGGACGACGCGGGCGCGATGATCGCGC
This sequence comes from Bradyrhizobium sp. BRP56, assembly GCF_020194035.1. NCBI lineage: Bacteria > Pseudomonadati > Pseudomonadota > Alphaproteobacteria > Hyphomicrobiales > Nitrobacteraceae > Bradyrhizobium > Bradyrhizobium sp. BRP56. The sequence continues at coordinate 10,313 of NZ_JADYVV010000070.1, read as the reverse complement.
TGCTCGATCAGCCGGGCGAGCTCGACCGACGGGATCGCCGGTCCGGAGCTCGTCACCTCGAACAGCTTCCTATTGAGCACATCGTCGATCTCGTGATCCCACGAGATGATCGCGCCGGTGACGCCCGAGAAGAACAGGAAGGCCGCGGTGAGAAGGCCCGCCCAGCGATGCAGTCGTCCGAAGATGGGTCTCATGGGGATTTCAGCAAGTTGTGGGGTGATCACCAGCGATAGGTCAGCTTCGCGATCGCCTTGCGGCCCTCCGCGTAGAAGCAGCTGGTGTTGCCGTAGCAGGCTGCCACGTAGCGCGTGTCGGCGAGGTTGGTGACGTTGAGCGAGAGGCGATAATTGTCCCTGGTATAGGCGACGAGCGCATCGACGACCGTCGACGCCGGCACCTTGAAGGTGTTGGCGTCGTCGCCGAACGTCGATCCGACATAGCGGACGCCGGCCCCGAACTGGACGCCGGCGAGCGGCCCGCCCTGAACGGTGTAATCGCCCCACAGCGAGAAGCGATTGAGCGGCACCGTGGTCGGCGCCTTGCCGACATTGACGGGATCCTTGGTGACTTCAGCGTCGACATAGGCATAGCCGCCACGGATGTTGACGCCCTCGACCAGCGTCGCGGTGCCTTCGAGCTCGACGCCGCGCGACCTGACTTCGCCGGTCTGCTCGGCGAAATAGAACGGCGGCGCGTAGGTGACGACGTTGGATCGGGTCAGATCGAACGCAGCCAGCGTGATCAGCGCATTGATGCCGACCGGCTGGTACTTGACACCGACTTCGTACTGCACGCCGGACTCCGGCTTCAGCAGATCGCCGGCGGCGTTGATGCTCAGCACCGGCAGGAATGATTCCGAATAGCTGAAATAGGGCGCGATGCCGTTGTCGAAATTGTACATCACGGCGGCGCGGCCGGTGAATGCCGAGGCGTCGGTCGACGTCGACGTTTTCGCGAGATTGTTGTCGAGGTCGGTGGTGACGAAATCCTGCCGCCCGCCAAGCAGAAACGACAGCCGGCCGAGCCGGATCTGGTCCTGCAGATAGAGGCCGGCCTGCGACTGCTTGATGCCGGTGTCGTCATACGGTCCGTTGTTGGTCCAGCTGTTGGTATAGACCGGCGCGAAGACGTTGAGCTTGCCGGTGCTGTAGCTCGAGGCCATGTCGCGGAACGAGGTGTTGCGGTAATCGACGCCGAACAGCGTCGTGTGGCTCAGCAGGCCGGTGACGAACTTGCCCTGCAGCTGGTTGTCGACCGCGAAGGAATCGATCGTCGAGCTGCCGCCGGCGCCGCCGCGCGACAGCAGGCCCGCGGCCTCGTCGGCCGCCGATGCATAGCCGGTGCCGTAGAAGCTCTTCTGCTCGTTGTGCATCCACGAGTAACGCAGGTTCTGGCGGAAGGTCAGCGCGTCGTTGATGTCGTGCGACAGCATGTAGCCGACCGACGATTGCTCGGTGTCGAACTGGTTGAAGCCGGGCTCGCCGACGAAGCGGGTGTTCGGAATGTAGCGTCCGTTATTGGCCCAGACGGTGCCGGACGGCGGCAGGAATTGCAGGCCCCAGCCGGTGCGTTCCTTCTGGTAGTTCGCGAGGAAGGTGATCGTGGTGTCCTCGTTCGGCTTCACGGTGACGGCGGGCGCGATGAAGACGCGATTGTCCTTGGTGTAGTCGACCTGGGTCTCACCATCGCGCGCGACGCCGGTCAGGCGCCACAGCACCGTCCCTTCCTTGTTGGCGCGGCCGCCGATATCGAACTCGCCCTGATAGCGGTTGAAGCTGCCGCCCGACAGCGACACTTCCCCGAACTCGCGTGCAGTCGGCAGCTTGCTGACATAGTTGAGGATGCCGCCGGTGCCGCTGCCGCCGAACATCGCCGACGATGGCCCCTTCAGGACCTCGAGGCGCTCGGCTCCGTACGGATCGAGCCCGAGGAAGTGCACATAGTTGCTGCTCGGCAGCCGCAGGCCGTCGAGATAGAGGCCCGGCATCGTCATGTCGAAGCCGCGGATCTGCAGGCCGCCGAAGCGGGTGTCCGAGCCGCCATTCACGTCGCCGCTGACGCCTGCGGTGTAGCGCAATGCCGCGCCCACCGATTCCGCGCCCTGGCTCCTGATCTGGTCCGTCGTGACGACCGAGATCGATTGCGGGATTTCGATGAGCGGCGTGTCGGTCTTGGTCGCCGTGCCCGAACGTGTGGCAACGAACCCGACCACCGGACCGCCGGCGCGCTCGCCGGCGCCGGCACCGGATCGTGCCGCCGGTAGCGGCGTCGCTTGCTGGGATCGAGCCACGCGGTTGGTGCGGCTCGTGCGTGCGGTCACCGGACGACGAACCGGTTTTGCATTCGCAGCTGCCGCGCGCTGCTGAGGCGCGTCCACGCTCACCGGCGGCAGTTCCGATTGCGCGTCGGCACGTTCGATCGTGACTCCTGCGGCAAGGACGGCGGCGGTACACAGACCGATCGTTCGCAGCGCTGGATGTTGACGGGTGGAATGCGAAGCAAGTCGATCGATCACGCGAAGGCGCCCCTGATGTCAGCCTGGATGGATTTGTGATCCGGCTCTACAGCGCGGGGCTCGCGAGTACAGACCTCGGCAGTTGGAATAGATCGAGACTGCGCGCGCGATCAGTGTGCGATCGCTGAAACAGCAGGGAAATCGACAGCGCGCTGCGACAATAAGCGCGCGATGCTCGTCGTGCTGGAATGATTCTTGAAAATGATTCCTGCAGTTGTCGACGACGCGAGCTGTGTTCGATCGCGCGAGGCGCGCATCATCGCGAGCGACGCCTGACGCTTCCGCGCCGGCCGGAAGCGGATGCGCCGCGCCGTGAACTGGTACCGGGCGACCAGCCCTTGGCGCCGCGAATGTTCCTGTAATGTTCTTGCACTTGTCGCCCGGTTCCGCTACCTTCGATTGCGGAAGAATAGGGGCAGCATGGTCCAGCGCGTTTCCACCGTCGCATTCGAGGGGATCGAGGCCCGCGCGGTCGACGTGCAGGTGCAGGTCGCGCCGGGATTGCCCGCGTTCGCGGAGGTGTTGACTATTAACCCAGCTCTGCTATCGGCCAATGTCGCAGAAATTTATTGCGACATTGAACATGTTGAAATCATTAGCTTATTCTTATTTGAGAATATCAACCGACCTGCAGCAGAAGGGCCATGGCCGGAAGCGTCAGTTGGAGGCGTCTCGAGCCTATGCCGACGCTAACGGACTCGAACTTGCCGAGGACGGGGAGCTTGAGGACATCGGCGTTTCTGCTTTCAAGGGGGCGAACGCTCGGGAGGGTGCACTCGGGCGGTTCCTGGAAGCGGTTCGGTCTGGCCGCATCAAGCCCGGCTCATACCTGATTGTTGAATCGCTGGACCGACTGAGTCGAGAGCAGGTCCTCGTGGCTCAGTCGCTATTCCTCAGTATCATCCAGGCGGGAATCAATCTCGTCACCCTCACCGACAATCGGGTTTATCGTGCAGGAACGACCGATTTGGGCGACCTAATCATGTCCCTCGTGATTATGAGCCGAGCGCATGAGGAATCTCAGACGAAGAGCCTGCGTCTTTCTGCCGCATGGAAGAACAAGAGGGCGGCGGCATCCACCTTAAAGCCGATGACGAAGTGGTGTCCGGCCTGGCTTCGACTCTCGGATGATAGAAGCGGTTACGCTCCAATCCCGGATCGTGTTGAGGTCGTTCGACGGATTTTCAACGACAGCGCAAATGGGATCGGCATCTACAAGATCGCGCATCGTCTAAATCAGTCGAACACGCCTACGTTCAACGACTCGGACGGGTGGCATCAGTCTTACATCGCTAAGATACTGGCAAACCGTGCTGTCATCGGCGAATTTCAGCCCGGCGTTCGGCTGGAAGGTAAGCGCACCAGCGAAGGTGAGTCCATCAAGAACTACTTTCCGGCAATCATCAATGAAGAGCTGTTCTACCGCGCTCGCCAAGCAAAGTCGCAGCGACAGCGCAACGGAGCCGGTCGCAAGGGCACGGGATTCAGCAATCTATTTTCGGGGCTTGCGAGCTGCGCATATTGCGGGGCATCGATGACGTACGACAACAAGGGGAGCGGGCCGAAAGGCAATCGATATCTCGTCTGCACAAACTCAAAACGACGGCTTGGATGCCAAGGGAAGCGGTGGAGATACAGTGATTTTGAGGCATCGTTCCTGGCTTTCGTAAGCGAGATTGAGCTGGCCGCTTTGATCGATTCTGATGGTGGTCAGGGCGAGCAGAAGCAAGCAGCACTAAAGCTTTCTTCTCTCGAAGGAGAACTGAGCAGTGTAACAGCGCTTATGGATAAGACCTATCAACTCTTGGAATCCGGCGCTCCTCCAGATTTTGTTTCGTCGAAATTGCGCGAGCTTCAATTGCGTAAGGACGAACTCGCTGCAGGCCTCACTCAAGCGCGCGCCACATTAGAGAAACTTCGGTCTGGGAGAGAGAGACTCTCGCAGAACAGGGACGAAATCAAAGGTCTGCTGCAGCGTCTTCAGAACGCCAACCAACGGGACGTTTTCGAATTGCGGGCCAAGATTGCCGCTCATCTCAGATCGATGATCTCAACATTGAGCGTTGCGCCACAAGGAGGGCAGCCCCGGTTGGCGCAAATCGCTAACAAAACCCGAGAAGCGTTTGGGAACGAAGCTATGCACGTGGCAGACTACATCGCTCGTCGCGCTCTCGCCCCTGAGCAATCGCTTCGCTATTTTTCTGTCGGATTTCGGGATGGACGCGTGAGGATCGTCCTTCCGGACGCAAAGGATGCGTTCAAGTATGAGCAGCAGATTATCGCCTCGGCATCGACCCACCCTGTTTATGACCGGTCAGGGACCGCGTAGGGGTGCACAGACGCGAAGCTGCTCGCATAGACGAACGCGCAGCGCCTACTTCGAAAATGGCTGCAAAACAGAGCCTATTTGCGCCAGCAAAGAGGGGCAATCTTGACCATCAGCACGCGCCAAATACTATCTTGGACTAGGTTTTAAAGGAAAGAGCACAATGACTGACGACCTCAAGGCCAGAAATGAAGCGATGATCGCACGCTTTAACAAGTGGCTCGCCGAGCATCCCGGAATCAGCTTTTCGAAAGCGAAGGTGGCGTTCTTGGCGACCCTGACCGACGACGATCGTGATTTCCTCTTGGAGCACTTCCTCGCGACTGATCCCGTCGCGAACAAGATCATGAAGGGCTGATCGACATTCGCGATGCGCGTGTCGGCAATCTCTGGTGGGAGCGTAACAAGTGCTCAGATTGCCTCGAGGCTTCAGTCCTTAATCCGAGCTGCGCCTGATCGTCGACCCTGACACGCAACGGATTGAGGCCGTCTTCCGGGGGGCAGGCCATGACGCTGCTCGCTGATCCAGAAGACCCAGCGAAGTTCATTCAGAAGGCCAGTGGACGGGCGCCTGATTTCGACCTGTTTTCGCTGATGGCACCGTTGTCCAAATGCCAGCCGACGAGCGAACGCTCGACGGGAAATAAAGATTCCCAAACGGGTCACTCAGGGAGCTAATCTTTTCCCGCCGGCAAACTCGCCATTCGGTGTGGTACATTTCCCCTATACGCCTAATACCAGCTCACCCTTCAGCCCGGACCTCAGTAGTATTGACAACTGTAAGTAGATCGTCCGATTCTCCTCCCTCGAACAGATCGGGCACCCGACGAATCAGCATTCCCCTCGGTCATATGCTGGATCCTCTACGACAATCCGTTCGCTTGGGCAGGAAAGTGAAATGGGGCAAGGGGGAGAAAAAGTACCGCCTAAACGCGAAGCGTCGAGCATAGTGCGCTATCCGCGCTCCACAGCCACTATTCGGTCAGTTTCGCGAGTGTGGTTCGAACTGACTGACAAGAAGGCCTTCGACGAATGCATCCGACTGTCAACTCAATGGATGGGGACAAGGGCGGGCATAAAACTTCCAAAAGGAGCGTTAGAAGGGCAGGCTTTTGACGTTACCGATGTACTTGGGGCTAATCCAACCCGAGCTGTTCGACTAACGGCAAAAGATGGATCTATCTGGGCAGCTAGGTCAGACTATCCCGATCCAGAGTTTCCTCGGCTATGGGTTACCGAGTTCTTCGTCGAGAAGCGACAAGGACAGCTTGCGCGATTCGGTGCGCAGTTGACCTGCGTCATACGCGGGGAATCGCCTGAATTCGAAATAACTAGGCCAACCGCTGTCCGACGAGTGCTGGAGAGTCTTTCCGCTGAAGCAGATGGCTGGCAGCTCTCCGAAACTCCCCACCAACTGGTGATCGAGGATCTCTCCTCTTTTCTTGACCTAGTCTATAACCCGGACCGCCGGCTTCCAGTAATTGTTGTCGCGGAAGATCAGAGCGGAAATGTGCAGATCTCGAGCGACACCCTCGGTCGCCACTGTGCAGGTGCGGCCCATCTTTTTTATCTCCCAATGCCGACCGCATGGGCTCTCACCCGAGAGGTGGGCAAGCGAATGTCCGTGTTCAACGGCGCAACCCGCATCTATATGCCGGGGCTTGCCGAAGATAATGAGGACCCATACCGACATCCGCTTTGGCTTCCAAACAATGTCCGGGAGGACCAACTTCGGCGAGAGCTCGTCAGAAGGGTCTTGCCCTTCGACTTCTTACGTCCCAACGCAGCTGCCGAGTTTCCTAGATTTTCAGCGGTGCGCGATCTCGTCCAAACCAGGGGAGCAACCTCTCGGAGCGTAAATCGCGTTGACGGTCTCCAACTCCAAATCGAGGAGCTCGAAGAGGATCGCGACACCTGGCAAGGCTTGGCCATCAGCGAGCAGGAGCGGACCCGAGCACTTGACTCAGAAATTGAACGACTGAAATCAGAAGTGGCTCGGCTTGAGTCGAAGAATTCTGCTCTCGACTATGCCTTGAAAAACAAGACAACGGAACAGGAGGAAAAGCAACCCACCGAACGTATCTTGGACTCCTACGAAGACCTCGAGGATTGGGCTGAGGAGGTTCTGGGTGATGCCCTCTACATTCATCCGGCGGCAATCAAGGACTGTAGGAAGAATGGCCACGACGGCATGCGAGGCAGAATCGAAGCCACTTTGAAGATTATTCGGGATTATGTTGTTCCTGCTCGAACGACCAATTCTCTTGAAGCGGCCAGATTAGCCGCAGAAAAACTTGGTGAGCTCGGGGTAGAAGACACGCCCTGTTTCGTTAAGCGGGAAGAAGCAAAACGCACAGCCGGGTACTCAGTGCCGTACGGCAACGACGACACTCGAGTCCTTTACGACCATTTCAAGTACGGCAATGGCTACGACAATGCCAACCAGTTTCGCATGTACTACTTCTGGGATGCAGAACGAAAACGATTAGTGATCGGAAAAATGCCGAGCCACCTTCGTAATAATCTGACCAATTAGCAGTTTCTGCCGTCCATATCGAGTGTGCAAAAATGCTTTCGTTTGATGACGTAAATGCTTTTGGAGAGCGGGTTTCCGAAGCGGTATCACGTGTCGCAGAAGATATCGCTAGCGGCGATGCGGTGCACGAAAATCCAATCTCCGGTCAGCTCACGGGCCGCATTAAGGAATCTCTAACTGGCTTCGAGACTGAAAACGTCCGTTGGCAAGTCGACACTGCACCCGAAGCGAAGGGGCGCGTACGACTAAGAGCCCGACAACTCACGTCCCAAGGTGGAGATAGTGAAGAAACCCGGTACGGAGCCGATATTGTCTTCTGCCTCGATATTGAGCTCCGCGACTACGTCGCGAAAAAAGGCTTTCTCGCTCAGGCGAAACGTCTTGTCTATGGCGACTGGATGAACAATGGGGCGATGAAAGAGTTGCGAGAACAATGCGCAAAAATGCTTTCGATCACTCCGGCGAGTATGGTGTTTCTCTATAGCAAAGAAAAGATCCACGTGGTGTCGGCGGTGGCGATTGCCGCATCCAAATCGAACGATGTTTACAGTATACCTACCTATAACATCGATATCTTGTTCCGCGATTTTGCGATGTGTTGGATCGGCGATCCATTGCTGCAAGCGACGGATACTGAGTCACTCGAGCGCTTGAGGCGTCTATCAGACGCTCGCAGTGCTGTCCTGTTCAGAGCAACGTCTGTCGCTGCTTGATCCTGCCAAATGCCACAGAGGCTGGTGGATGTCACATTGCAAGGAATTCTCACAATGACGTTTTGGGTCGTGCGTGCTGGAAGGCACGGGGAAACAGAGAATTACGCCATCGAAAACAACATCGTTGCAATTGGCTGGCATGAATTTGGTGATCTAAGCACGATTCCAGATCGGGAGAGCTTGCAACGGCACATAGAGACACTGCGGCCAGACAAATCAGTAGCGACTATCCGCGTCTGGACCGGCGAGCTCTGGGCCTTTAAGGACCGAATACAAGTAGGGGATTGGGTCGCACTTCCACTTAAGCAGAGATCGGCGATCGCAATAGGCCGAATAGTTGGACCCTACCAATACGTGCCCGAGGCGCCGCAAGGGGCTCGTCACCAGCGTCGAGTTGAATGGACGAGGACTGACTTGCCGAGGTCTGATGTGGACTCCGATCTCTTGTCATCCCTGGGGAGTACCTTGACCGTGTTTAGTGTCACCAGGAACAATGCCGAAGATCGCCTTTCGTCGCTAGTGTTAGGTCGCGAGGCTACGGTGCCTCGAACGAGTATGCAGACGGACTCATCAATTTCGGAAGAGCCTCTCGATCTAGAGCAAGCCGCAGCTGACAAGATAGCGGGACATATCCAGCAGAACTTCAGGGGTCATGATCTCGCCCGGCTCGTTGGAGCAATTCTTCAGGCGCAGGGATACAAGATCGAAGTGTCACCACCGGGGGCGGACGGCGGAGTGGATATTATTGCTGGCAGCGGCCCAATGGGGTTTGATCATCCAAAAATTGCTGTTCAGGTAAAGTCTGGAAGCAACGTTGCTGACGTAAGCGTACTTCGGGAGCTTCAGGGAGTCATGCCGCGATTTGGTGCGGACTATGGCTTGCTCGTGTCATGGTCCGGTTTCAATAACGCCGTGGTTAGAGAAGCGCGGCAACTATTTTTCAAAGTGCGGCTCTGGGACTCAGGTGATGTCGTAAGCGCCATTCAAGCCGATTACGAAAAGCTGCCCAAGGAAATACAAGCGGAGATCCCTTTGAAGAAGACATGGCTTCTCGTTGAGGACGATGAGTAGACATTCAGCGTATCGAGAAATGAGTTTAGCTGACGCTGCTCATAAGAAGAGTTCTGAATGCTTCTGCTATCGAAACCGCATTTAGTGGACTGTTCAGGAAATGATAGAGCAACCGAAGACCGTTGAAGGCGAGCGCGAACGACGCGAAGAGTTGTGGACGAAACTGAGCGCAGCGGGAGGGCCATCCTCGGTATCGGCAGCGCTGCTAAATGAGCTTAAGATTTTTTACGGGGGACGTGGCATCTGGGTCGACAAAGCCAAAACACAGAATGTCGGAGGAAGTCGCGATGGGGTCACCGTTGGGTTACTTCATTCAGGAGCTATCTACGAAGACGATCTGTTTGCGGACGGTGCAATTTATCACTACCCAACAACGGAAGTGCCTGGACGTGACGCTGCGGAGATTGCAGCAACCAAGGCGGCCCAAGAGTTTGCATTGCCGGTATTTTTATCAATTCTAAACCGGTCTACCGGACTGCGCGATGTGAAGCTGGCTTGGGTCGAATCCTGCGAGGATATCCTGAAGCAGTTCAAATTGACGTATGCCGAGCAACGACCAGCTCAGGAAAGCAAACAAGATAACCAGCGTGCCTTTTTATTAACCGCTCCACGCACCAAAGAGGAGAAGACAACAAACCGGTCCAAACGCCATCCCGGGTTCAAGTTTGATGTCCTTAGTCACTATGGTGACGTCGCATGTTGCCTGTGCGAGGTGCGTGCGCTCCGCTTGCTGGACGCCGCTCACATCATTGATGTCCAGCACGACGGGACCGATGATCCCAGAAACGGTTTGATACTCTGTGCAAACCATCATAGGGCATACGATGCTCAAATGATCGCAATCGAACCCGGGACCTACAACCTGAAATGCGCTCCCAAGCAGCCGTCTTTCGACGAACTAGGAATAACAAAGACCAGTATTGCCTCTCTCTCCGCGAAGCCGCATCATGACGCTCTTATTTGGCGCTGGGATCGATGGAAGCACAAGGGCTAGCTTTTCATTTCGGCGCAATGCGAGGCGCAAAGTACGCATCCGGCCAGCACCCCGGGCAGTCGCGCCGGTCTGCCGCGGCGCCTCAGGCAGCAGCCGCATTGGGCTGTTGGGTCGCCTTCCAATTCCACGGGAGCAGGTCGGCGACTCTGTTGACGGGG